>JBBUEW010000025.1:0-1115 GCA_038078095.1 Patescibacteria group bacterium
AAAAGTTCGACAAGTCATTCAAGGTAAAACGGCGGTAACCCTTTCCGGCATGATGGTGTCGGTGGTGGAAAATGGTCACGGAAAAAGGGCGGGCGTTCCGGGCTATTGGATAGCAGGAAAAACGGGAACGGCGCAGATCGCACAAGGCGGTTCGTATTCCGAAACAGCGTTCAACGGCTCCTTCGCAGGGTTTGGCCCGGTCGACAATCCGGTGTTTTCCATGATCGTCAAGATTGAAAATCCAAAATCTGATCACATTTTGTACGCCGAAAGCACAGCAGCTCCGATATTTGGTCAGATTGCGAAGTTCCTCTTGGAATATTACCGGATCGCTCCGACGCGGTGAGACAGAGACCCCCTCCAGCTCCCCCTTGGTAAGGGGGAGGGACTCAGGCTCAGTCTCGTTCCCCCTCCTTACCAAGGAGGGGCTAGGGGAGGTCCTGGTTTTCCGCTACACTGCTCCCTATATGAAAACCTTGGTTATTCGAGCCCTGCGGACGTTGGCAAAGCGCCAAATTGCCAAATTTCAACCCACGGTGGTGGCCATAACGGGATCGGTAGGAAAAACGTCGACGAAACAGGCGATCGCCATCGTTTTAGGGTCGGCCTACGAGGTTCGATCTGAAAGTAAGAACTACAACAACGAATTCGGTGTTCCCTTGGCAATTATGGGAGAGTACAGCCCGAACCGGAAAGCCTGGGAATGGGTAAAGCTTTTTGCACGACAGTTGCGCGTTAAAACATTCCCAAAATACCTTGTTCTGGAATATAGCGCCGATAAGGCCGGTGATATTCAAGCATTGTGTGACATTGCGACGCCGCATATTGGTGTGCTGACCGCAATTTCGCCGGTGCACGTGGCGAACTATAAAAACTTTGGAGCGCTCGCCGAAGAAAAAGCAGTGCTCGGTGATAACGTTCCCGTTGACGGCACAATCATTCTGAACGTCGACGATCCGACGGTAAATTTAATGCGCGATCGGTTCCAAGCGTCCCTCGCGACGTACGGCTATTCGGGAAAAGATGCGAAGATCGTCTGTGTGCAGACCACGACGAAGCTCGATAATCACTTTGCGCCCGGAGAAGTCGTTGCCGTGACTAACGCCGTTATCGAA
>JBBUEW010000026.1:0-5433 GCA_038078095.1 Patescibacteria group bacterium
AAAAAATGAAATACCGAAAGTGGCACAAGCGCCGCACCGCAGGGGATCGCTTGGCTACGCAAAAAACGAGTGTGGACTTTGGTTCATACGGCTTGAAGGCGATTACTGAAGCATGGGTGACTGCGCGACAGATCGAAGCCGCCCGTCGTGCCATGACTCGTGCCATCAAGCGTGGTGGAAAAATCTGGATCCGTATTTTCCCAGATCATCCTGTCACCAACCACGGAGCAGAAGCGCCGATGGGTAAGGGAAAGGGTGGTGTCGATTACTACATGACACCAGTTCGTGCCGGAACCGTGATGTTTGAGATGGATGGTGTCACGGCCGAGGTCGCACAAGAAGCATTTCGTCTTGCTGCCTACAAGTTGCCGGTGAAGACCAAGATTGTCACTCGAGTTTAAGCCTATGCCTACCACCAACCCACTTGCCGGCATGAGCGCAAAGGAACTCGTCGCCATGATCGGTGAAGAGCGAACCAAGCTCCGGGACATGATGCTCAAACTCTCGATCGGTCAACTCCGTACTGTCCGTGCTGTTCGAGAAACGAAGAAACGTATCGCCCGAATGGAAACGCAGCTTTCTGCGACCAAAACCTCGTAATGTATGGAAGACACATCCAAAAATACGCACCGCCGATTTACCGGCGTCGTCGTCTCCGCGCACAAGACGCCAAAAACCGTCGTGGTTCGCGTTGACCGCACCGAGGTTCATCCAAAGTACGGCAAGCGCTACATTGTGAGCACCAAGTTTATGGCGCACGATGAAGCAATGACCGCGAAGGAAGGCGAAACGGTGACTATTGAAGAAACCCGCCCGATGTCGGCGCGCAAGCGTTGGCGTGTGGTGTCGGCAGCACAAGCCTAACCTGGCCATATGTTGCAACATCGATCCATGATGAGCGTCGCAGACAACTCCGGCGCCCAGCTCTTACAAGTGATCCGCGTGCTTGGTGGCTATAAAAAGCGCTATGCACGTTTGGGTGACGTCGTGACTGCCGTCGTTAAGAAGGCAACGCCGCACACGGGCGTCAAAAAGAGCGACGTCGTTCACGCAGTCATTGTGCGAACGCGCAAAGAAGTGCGTCGCGCCGACGGCTCGTACATTCGTTTTGACGAAAATGCCGGCGTCATCATTAACCGTGCTTCTAAGGAACCAAAGGGAACGCGCATCTTCGGTCCGGTGGCTCGCGAATTGCGTGCCGGCGGTTTTACGAAGATCGTTTCCCTTGCTCCGGAAGTTCTCTAAATCCCCTCTATGAAAATCAAAACTGGAGACAACGTCCGCGTTCTTGCGGGCAAACATAAGGGGAAAGAGGGAAAGGTGTTACAGACATTTCCCGCGAAGCACCTTGTGGTGATTGAGGGCATCAACATGGCCACCAAGCACATCAAGGCAAAGGGCAAGGGTGCTGTTGGCCAACGCGTCACGTTCAATGCGCCGATGCCGGCCTCTCGCGTCGCGGTCGTTGCAAACGGCGAGAAGGGTCGTGTCGGATACGCCTTCACTACGAAAGATGGTAAAACCAAAAAAGTTCGTGTCTTGCGTACCAAGAAGGGCGTGAGCGAAATCGGATAGTATGCAGAATCTCCAAGAACAATTTACCAAAACTGTTGGTCCTGCCCTGCGCAAGCAGTTTGGCTACGACAACCTCCACGATACGCCAACCATCCTTAAGGTCACGCTCAACGCGGGTCTTGGAAAAGGGAAGGACGCAAAATTCGCGGATGTCGTCGTTGATACGGTCCGCCGTATCACCGGTCAGCAACCGGTTCGCACGAAGGCAAAGAAATCGATCGCAGGTTTCAAAGTTCGTGAAGGCATGGTGGTCGGCGTCATGGCGACATTACGCGGACCGCGCATGTGGGACTTCCTCACGAAGTTGACGAACATCGCCTTCGCTCGTGTCCGTGACTTCCGTGGCATTCCAGAGTCGGCAGTTGATAGCCAAGGAAACTTTAACTACGGTTTCACGGAGCATATCGCCTTCCCAGAGATTCGTCCTGACGAAGTCGAAACGCTCCATGGACTGCAGGTGACCATTACAACGACTGCAAAGAACCATGATGAGGGCATCGCCCTTCTCAAAGCGCTCGGGTTTCCATTCGTCTCGAAGGAACAGAAATAAGCTATGGCAACATCCAATCAAATTGCAAAGTCCTTGAAGAAGCCAAAGTTCAGCACACGCGTCGTTCGTCGATGCTGGCGCTGTGGCCGTAAACGTTTCTTCATGCGCGCCTTTGGCCTGTGCCGTATCTGTTTCCGTGAGTTGGCAAACGTTGGCGAGATTCCGGGCATCCGAAAAGCAAGCTGGTAATCCTATGATGACCGATCCCATTTCCGACATGCTCACCCGCATCCGCAACGCGTCCATGACGCGCGCGAAGAGCGTTGAGCTGCCGATGTCCAAAATGAAATACGCTATCGCGAAGATTCTTCAGAAGGAAGGACATCTTTCCGCGGTTGACACGTTCCAAGATGGCGCGAAGCCAATGCTTCGCGTGGTCTTAACGTATCGTCCGGAGGGCGACTCCACCATCTCGTCGATCAAGCGCATGAGCAAACCAAGCCGTCGTGTCTATTTGAAGGCTGACCAACTCAAGAGCATTCGCTCCGGGTTTGGTTGCGCTATTCTTTCAACGCCAAACGGTCTTATGACCAACAAGGAAGCCCACAAGCGTCGTCTGGGCGGTGAGCTTATCTGCGAAATCTACTAATATGTCTCGCATTGGAAAAAAGCCCGTCTTCTTGCCGAAAGGCGTGACGGCGACAATCAACAATGGTGTGGTCACCATGCAAGGCCCGAAAGGCGAGCTCTCGCTGACGTTGCATCCTCATGCCATGCTCACCACCAGCGAGGAAGAGGGTGTTTCTCGTTTGGACGTCACCGTACAAGACCCAGAACGCGCCGATCGTGCGGTTTGGGGAACCATGCGCGCATTATTGGCGCAGATGGCCACCGGTGTTTCCGAAGGCTACTCCAAGGCGTTGGAACTGAACGGTGTGGGTTTCAAGATGAACCTCCAGGGAACGACCTTGACGTTCTCTCTTGGATTCTCGCACGACGTAACGTTCCCATTGCCAACGGGCATTGCTGCGAAAATCGAACAGAATATTTTGACGATTAGTGGTGCCGATGCCGCCTTGGTCGGCAAGGTTGCTGCCGAGATCCGATCGATGAAGAAGCCAGAGCCATATAAGGGCAAAGGATTCCGTTATACGGACGAAGTGATTCGTCGTAAGGCGGGTAAGGCTTCCAAGAGCGAATAACCCTGCATATGCTTCGAAAGAACATTCTCGCGAAACGTCATGGAGCGGCACGTCGCGCCATCCGTACTCGCGCAAAAATTCATGGAACGGCGGAACGACCACGCTTGAGCGTGTTCCGTTCAGACAAGCACATCGGCGCGCAGCTTATTAACGACGATACTGGTCGTACGATTGCTGCAGCGTCGGACGTGAAGTCCGCTGACGGCAAGCCATTGGAACGGGCAGCGGCCATCGGTGTTGCGCTCGCGAAAGCGGCGACTGCTGCGGGTGTTACCGCCGTGATCTTTGATCGCGGTTCGTATCTTTATCACGGTCGTGTGAAGGCGCTTGCTGAAGCGTGTCGCGCGAACGGACTTCAGTTCTAACCTATGACCGACGCACCAAAAACAACAACACCTGTGCCAAGCGCAGGAGCACGTCCAGCCTTTTCCGGTAAAGCCGGATCCGGCTTTGCCGGGGGCGCATCTCGTGGTGGAAGCCGCGGTGGCCGACCAGGCGGTGGTCCTGGAGGTCGTGGGGGAGATAGTCGCGGAAAAGGCGGCCCTCGTGGCGGTCGACGTGACGATCGCGAACCACGCGAATTTGAGCAAAAGATTTTAGAACTTGCTCGCGTGACCCGTGTGACAAAGGGTGGAAAGCGCATGCGCTTCCGCGCCAGTTTAGTGATTGGTGATCGTCGCGGTCGTGTCGGTTTCGGAGTCGCAAAGGGTGCTGACGTTGCAATGGCGGTTGAAAAAGCATTCCGCCAAGCCAAAAAGAACATGATCACTGTTCCATTGGTGAAAGAAACCATTCCTCATGAAGTTCTCCGTAAGTTTGCGGCAGCGTCGGTGCTTTTGAAACCAGCGCCACAAGGTACAGGACTCAAGTGTGGTGGTCCGACTCGTGTGGTGTTGGAACTTGCCGGTGTCCCAAATGCGGTGTCGAAATTGATGGGATCAAACAACAAGATTAACAATGCCAAGGCAACATTCATGGCACTGCGCGCACTGCGCCCAGCCAAGATTGCTCCGGTAACGAACGTCTAGTATGGCCATTTCTCTTCATACCCTCCGCTCCGCCCTTGGTGCAAAGCGTGGAAAGCGTCGCGTTGGTCGCGGGCTTGGATCACGTGGCACCACGGCTGGCCGAGGTCAGAAAGGTCAAAGTGCCCGTTCTGGTGTTGGTGGTTTGAAGCGCCTTGGTATGCGTAGCCTTATGCTTGCAACGCCGAAGTTGCGTGGATTCAAGTCGATCGCCCCAGAAGTGCAAGCGGTGAACATTGGTGTTATTGCTGGAAAGTACATTGCGGGCGAATTTGTGACCCCGTCAACCCTCATGAAAAAGGGATTAATCACTGATAAGACACTCCCGGTGAAAGTTCTGGGTTCTGGCGACATCAGTGTGGCGGTGACTGTGAAAAACTGTGCGGTTTCTGCATCGGCAGCCGAAAAGATTTCGAAGGCCGGTGGCAGTGTGGCCGTCTAGCTTCTTACCATCTTGTATGGACTACCTGAAACGCATGTTCCGCATTCCGGAAATCCGTAATGCACTTTTTTTCCTGGTGCTTGCCATCGTGATTTTCCGCGTGGCAGCACACATTCCGGTTCCGGGCATCGATGCGTCAGGTCTGGCGGCTATTCTTCAAGGAAACCAATTCCTTGGTCTCTTGAACATGTTTTCCGGAGGCACACTCAGCAGCTTCTCTGTGGTTGCGCTTGGTGTGTCGCCGTATATTACGGCGTCCATTATCTTCCAGTTGTTGGGCATGATCTTCCCAAGTATCGAGGAGATGCAAAAAGAAGAGCAAGGACGTCAGCGCTTGAGCCGCTATACGCGTATCGCAACGGTTCCTCTCGCGTTTCTTCAGGGGTACGGTTTGTTGCGACTTTTGGAAACGCAAACACAATTTGGTCTTCAATTGAGCACATGGTCGTTTGCCTTGGCGCTGGTTTCCATGGCAGCGGGGACCATCTTCTTAATGTGGCTGGGAGAGCTCGTGACTGAGCGCAAGATGGGTAACGGTATTTCGCTCCTTATTTTTGCGGGTATCATGGCGGGTCTTCCAGGAACATTGGCACAGGTATCTGCAACGTACACATCAGCAGATTTGTTTACCGTTCTCATGTTTGCAGTCTTAACAGTGGTGACGATTGTCGGCGTCGTTGTCGTGAGCGAAGGTCAGCG
>JBBUEW010000027.1:0-7157 GCA_038078095.1 Patescibacteria group bacterium
ACATCATCTATGCTTGGCAGCACGAAACGAATCGTTCTGATTCTTGTCTCTTGTTTGTTTATAGGGGTCACGGCGGGTGTAGTGGGGTATTATGTTTTACGGTCGACGGAGCAACCCGTGGATGTTGAGAACGATGATAACGATAACCAAATTCCAGACGACGAAGAACTGGTAGGGAGTTTAGAGGATAGTTCGAGTACGGCAACAACCTACACGGGGCTCGAATGCGAATCGACGCTTGCAACATACTGTGCACCACTCCAAACACGCGAATGGATGACGTGGTGTACTTCCCAGATTGAATCGTGGCGTGCCGTGGGCGTGGAGACAATAAATCCGTGTGCGAACAGCAAATATGCGAAAGATTCCTGTGTTGAGGCTGCTATTCTTGGCAACCAGGATGTTGCTGAGGAATGCCGAGACTACCACGCAGCGCTGAACAGCTCGTCTGCGGACGTCAAGGATAAATGTCTCTACACGACGAAACCGGGTGGTGTTTGCGAGGGCGTGAAAGCTGCACCAGTGCCCCCGGGAACCAAGCCAGAGGATGTGGTCGTGCCATTGGATGACTGTCTCGAGGAACATTACACAGTCCTGACTGCTGAGTGTCAGGCCGCGTACGATCTTCATACCGCGGTGAGTAAAAGTACTACACGGTAGGGAAGACTCTTGAATTTGAGGAGCTGTGCGAAGGCACGTCAATAGCTGAGATAAATTTCACCATCCACTTGGTAGACCACAACAGGGGTTCCTGCGATTGTGGTTCCCTGTCCTTGCAAAGTATACGTCTTTCCCTCGTTCATCTTGTACGTTGTGCCATCCCACACTGCGGTTGTACGATGGCCTGCGCTGTTTCGAGCATCCTTGGCAGCCTGCGCATCGGTGTAGTCCACCCACACTGCCCCGAATATTTCGTCCGACACGAGCGGTGCGACAAACTTTCCCGACGAATCAAGTGTTTCATCGTTCCATGTCTTTCCATCAATACTCGTGAGTAGGTGCGCCGCAGATCCGACGTGATATCCGATCGCTATCGCATTTCCATCGACCGCAATCGCGGGGTCGTATCCAGACGTCAATGTTTGTTCGTCTTTTCCATTGATGTTTGCTGTGCGAATAGAATCCACTCGGCTACCCGATATGCCTCGATCGTCACGCCAAACAATTGTCGAACCAGCGATAGCGACAATCGCCGTCGTGGAATTGATAGTTGATACTTTCCAAGCACCAATCCCGTCGCTTGTTGCAACGCGCAAAGCTCCAACGCCATCCATTCCGCCCGTTGTTTCGTTTATTTTTGGTGCATCAACCCAAACGACAGCAAATTCGCTTCCTGTCCAGTCAGCTGATGGAATGGGACCGCCATTTTCTTCACGTACGCCAACAATGATCGGCGACGTCCACGACTTCAAATCCGTACTTGACGAAGCCATAATAGCCGTCGGGGTCACCCAGGCAACAACAGCGCGATCGTTGCTTGAGGCAATCGTCGGACCACCCGATGTTCGTTCCAGCGTTGTTACTTGATGGCGCGTGCCGTCCTGCTCGGCGACATAGATGACGCTCTGATCGGTAAACACCGTGATTGGACTTCCTTGCCACTCGGTAACCGCGTGCTGAGACCGAAGCGGCAACGAACCCGGACCTAATCGTACGATATGCTCGAATGGCACAAGCGACTGTTCACTGTTTTTGGTCACTGATGGCGTGGTCTCGCTGGCACCGATGTCGCTTTGTTCGCTATAGGTCGAAGGTAAAGAAACATATTTCCAGATTATGAAAACTGCCATGAGTAGAACAAGGATGGCTATGCCTACAAACAGGAGTGATTTTTTCATAGTAGGGTTTATAAACGAAAAGGGATCGTAACGCATGCAGATACCCGCTACACATTTTCACGCATGTGACGTACACCGCCCAGTCTAACAAAAATACTGTCTCCCAGCGAAATTTCTTATGTCAGAGCTTCGTGGGCGAGGTTAGAGATCCAGTTGAATGCTGACGAGATTCTTCCAACGGTTCTTGTACTGGTACTTCGTATTCCAGATGATATGGTATTGATGTTGGTAGGTTGAGTGGTTCAAGCTTCGGACTTTCATGCACAGGAGCGTATCACGCTTGGTTGGCGTGACGCTCCCGAGGATGTCATTCATCCCAGGGCTTCGGCGAGCCGAGAACCATCTTCTCGTCGTCACCACAGCCTCCGCCCGTGGGTTTTCCGACATGGATAACAAAGGAACGCCTTACGGCGCTCATTTGTTATCATATCGGTACCAGAGACGTGACCGGCCAGGGTAAGTGGCAGGCTACTGGAGTAGCTGACACTATCGTGGCAGGAGCTGGCGGACGAGTTCGGAACTTTTGACTGTGGCCAGCTCTCCACCAAGATATGTGTGTTTTTCCGAGTGTCGCCGTGCGCGTGCTTGGTTGCTATTTTTCGCCCCTGCAAACCTTGAGCTCTTCCTCAAGTGTATTGACGCGCTTGGAAAGCACGTGTGCCAGTTCGGAAAGTAGACCGGTAAAGTTTGCTTCAAGGAAGATGTCTCGCTCCTCTTTTTTCAGCTCTGAATAGCCATTGTCAAGTCCGAGTTTTCCGAGAAGTCCATGCATCACTTCTGCTCGGCGAGCCACCAGCGTTGCATGACCTTCTTCGGTGAAATCGACCCTGATTACGCCACGGTCAGTTACATTGAAGCCCTCAAACTCCAACTCACCGTTCCACAGGCTAGCCGACACATCGCCTTCTTGGGCGTTCGCATCGACAATCGCTTCCGCTATTTCCTTCAGAGGCGTCGCAGTAATATACCGTCCATCAATCGTTTCCATTTGTTGTGCTGTGAGGGTGGAAAACCGTTGTCGAACCCCGTCGTAAAGCTTTTGTACAAGTCGGCGATACTTTTGCGCGTCAAAATTCTGCTTTTCAACTCCCCCATCCATGATTTCTCTTGGCATATCGAAAATAGCTAATGGTGCCTAATGCAATTCAGCGTAGCACATCAGTAGAACAAAAACACCAGCCGAAACGGCCGGTGTTTTTTGTTGCAGTAAACGGTTTATAAAGTGCTCGTGGCAGGGGCGGAGGGAATCGAACCCGCGCAAACGGTTTTGGAGACCGTTGTACTACCATTATACGACGCCCCTATCAGGAGCACTTTTTATTTCAGTTTTAAACGCTTGAGCAATCCCATGTATGCCGACCCAAAGCGTTTACGTTGATTTTCACGGCCGATGGGGAGGGCGTTATATAAATAGAACCTTCTAATCTTGAGCATTTTCGTTGTTTGCGAAACTGTCCAACATAAGAAGGTTCTACCCATTTGCTCCGCTTAGTCGAGACCAGGTGAAGCGAGAGTATTCTACAAAATTTCTGTTGAACTGTAAACTGTCTGGGTATGAAGCTCTCTGCCAAAACATTCGAAACCGTCGCAATGTTCGATCAGGAGTACTTGGCAGACATCGCCCAAGCAAAGCTCGTTGCAGCGGGAATTCGGGCGGAAGTTGCCGAAGGCGGAGGGTTCCACTGGAATCCGTTTGCAACGGCGATGCCAGCGCGATTTTCGGTGACAGTACCGGCGAAGAGTGCAAAGAAAGCGAAAGCAATTCTGGGGAGAGTGCGAGGAAAAATATGATGACGCAAACCATCTACGAACCACCGCGGGGGAGTTAGGAGGTCGCGTCTTCTGATTCTTTGCATTTCGATTATGGATTTGTGGCAGCAGGAATTGCAGCAATGTGTTCGTTCACTTGAAGACTTGGAGAAATATATTCCGATACAGAACAAAGAGGTGATGCGGAAGGTGATTGGGAATATGCGACTGTCGATCACGCCGCATACCCTCAAGCTCATTAGCTTTAACGATCCCAACGACCCGTTGCTTCTGATGTGCGTTCCCCAAGAGCGGGAGCTTCAGTTTTCACCAGAAGAACTCGTTGATCCAATTGGCGACGAAGCAAAATCACCAGTTCCGTTCTTGACCCATCGTTATCCCGATCGCGTCCTTATCTACGCCACATTTTTCTGTTCGATGTTTTGTCGGTTCTGTTTTCGTCGATTTAAAACCGGCGAAGCGAATCCTGGCCCGGCCGAGGACGACATTGATCGTATCGTTACATACCTTGGGGACCATCTCGAGGTCAATGAAGTGATTTTGACCGGAGGAGATCCGTTGACGTTGCTTGATTGGCAGATTGAAGAGTGGTTAAGACGGTTACGAGCCATTCCTTCGATTGCTCGCATTCGTTTTCATACACGGGTTCCGGTGAATCTTCCGTCACGTATCACGAACGAGCTCATCGATATCTTCCACCGACACATGGATGCGACGCATCCAATCTTCATCGTGACGCATTTCAATCATCCGCGTGAGATCGCTCCGGAGAACATCGCAGCGATTGCGAAGTTGGTCGACGCGGGAATTGTTGTTCGGAACCAAGGTCCTTTGCTTCGAGGAGTGAATGATGACCCGATAATTCTCGAAGAGCTTTTTAAAACACTGACGAACATCCGCATCGTGCCGTACTACTTGCATCAGCTCGATTTGGCCCAGGGAACAAATCACTTCCGCGTCCCTCTGGCGCGAGGGATCGAGATTATGAAGGAACTGCAAGGAAATGTAACGGGAATTGCGTTACCTCGATATGTGCTCGATTTGCCAGAAGGGAAAGGAAAGGTTCCCGTCACTCATCAGTATTTCTCGCCGAAGGATGAATCGGGTTGGAATGTTGAATCACCGTTTGGAGAGATGGTGACGTACCAAGAGCCAACTTTCGAAGTTCGCAGGGGGTGAGTGTGATACTGTAAGAAAAATAAAACATCTATGCCAAATACATGGTCCGTGTTTATGAAAGCTGTGCTGTTGGGAGGTGTTGTGGGAATTGTGGCGTGGTTGCTGGGTGCGACGTGGGGCGGAAATCACGCGAATGATTTTGTGTTCGCAGGTTTGCGAGGATACGAAGCGACCGGTTTTTTGGCTGCCGGTATTGTAACGATGCTGGTGGGCATCCTCGTGGTTGCTGCGCATCTGAAGCAAACAGGAAATCAGTCGCTTGCGACCCGAGCGCTGGTGATTGGAGTTGCCTCTGGCGTTTTGGCACTTGGCGCGAGCAACAATTGGGGGTTTGCGGTTGGGCCTTGGATCTTCTTGCTCCCGATCGTCGCTGCGACCTCGCTCACATCGACGACCGAGCGTGAACGTTACGGATATTTGTTTACGATCGTCGTCATGGTTCAGTTGATGACACTTTCGTATGTTGCCTCGTTCCGCACCCCACTCGAAAATATTTACCAAGAAGTGTTGAGTGACGGTCCATCATTGATTGACGTGCCGTAAGCTTTAGCAATCTTCGCTACACGTCGCTTGCTTTCGTTCGAAGAGCGAGCAGATTCCGTCGCCACACTGTCCTGTTGCTCCCAAGCCCGAGCCCGATGTGCTCGGGTTTTTGATTGCGGCGCTGTCGCCTTCCCAATGGAGGATGGTTGGTGTTTCGTTGTACTGCGTCTGCCAGATGGTGAGCGTTTCTGGGATCGTTACCCAGATAATTTTTCCAGCTGCAGTTTCGTCGGCGTATGTTTTGAGTTTTTCCTCGAACTCCGCGATATACGCATCATCGTAACTATCCTGACGATTCATGATCGTCACCGTGTACATTTTTCCATCTTCAAGCTCGCCGTTCGCTTGCTTGGCGAGCAGGTCGTCGAGTCCTTCCCATGTGCTGCTGTAGTGACCAATAACGGGAATCGGTGCATCAGCATCGTGGGTATCAAAGTGCTCAGCGTCTTGTGGCCGCCACACACCCGAGATCCAGAGCGAGCTCTCATCGATGTGCAGACCGGTTCCTCCGCCCCACAGCATGCGCGGCGTCCAACTGTACGATGGATACTTGCTGCCCGTGATTGCGCCGTTCCAATAATTTTCTAACTTCGACTGCTCAGCTGGACCGGCAATGAATCCACCAACCACACCAGAGGGTGTGACGCCGAGTTTGGAGATGAGGTAAGCAACGTCCGCATAGTTGTATCCCAGGTGTTCGTGGGAGTGAGGGTCAACGGACATCCCAAGATCTTCAACAAGGTAACGAAGAAGATTTTTGTTGTTGGTGAGTTCATCTTCACGATCATGCTTTTCTACCCCAAGGAGGAAATTCCAGTCCGTTTGAAAATCGTACTTCGCGCCGTTCTCGGCAAGCATTGCGGCGAACGTTGCGGTCGCATCGCGCTGCTCTTGGAACTCTGCAGGATCAGCGTAAAAATCGTATCCTTGTGACGGACTCAACGTGTCTTCGTTATGCGAAACGATGTTGACGTAAATTGTCGCCGTGTTTGGCGCATCGGTTGTGCCGTCGGTGGTCGGCGTCGAAGGGGTTTGTGTATCGACGTTTGTGGTGTCGGTACCCGTGGAGTTTTTTTGGTAGTCCACGGCCATCAAGCCGATCATGATAAACCCTGCCAAAACGAGCGGCGCGATGAGCAGTGACACGATGAGAAGGATATTTTTCATAGGAGTGGTATAGCAATAGGATACACTGCTGGATATGAAACGGATCGTGACATCATGTTTTTTGTTGATATTGCTGGCAGGTGGCGTGGTTTTTGCGCTGGATCGCTGGTCCGCGTCGTTCATCTCTCTCGTGCGCTACGGCTATTTTTCGCTTCCATCGTTTATGGAACGACGAACGGTCATGATCGACGATCGAACGGTATCGTTCCTGCTTGCTCGGTTTGCGAGGGGAGAGAAGGAGTGGAATATGGCAACCTCTCCGAGCACGCCGAAATCGATCCACGAATGGCGCACGCACCTTGGTGCAGATTTCGTTGTGAACGGTTCGTACTTTTCGGCCACCGGCGAGCCGACCGGTTTTTATCAAACACCGACGTTTGAAAGTGTGGTGGCGTGGCCGGATTTTTCTAACGAGGTGAAACCGATTGGGTACACGTTTGCGGTGTGGATCGACGATGGAGATCTCGACATCGGATACATTCCAAATATGACGACTCCTCCTGCGCCGAACATTGCCGCCTTTGCTTCATTCCCAACACTTATTCTGAACGATCAGCCGATGGTGGAAAAAGACAGTGGAGCCTTGGCTCGTCGGACGATGCTCGCGAAAGACTCCAAGGAGAGTATGTACGTCATCGTGACGGAGTCCGGCGAACTCTC
>JBBUEW010000028.1:0-5707 GCA_038078095.1 Patescibacteria group bacterium
GAAAAAGGATTCATCGATTTGGATAAACTCATCCGTTACTTCGATCGGTACTACGTCAAAGACGGTCAGGAAACGTTGCACCGCGTCACGGACCGTCACCTGAAAGATTATTTTATCGACGAAGTGAGTTCCATTCGTCAGCTTGATGTTTTTCACTCGAACGCGCCGCTCATCAATTACGGTTTACAGTTAAACAGTCGTCAGGATTTTCACATTGTGTGCGACGGTATGCATCGTATCGACTTCGCGATTGAGCATTTGCACGAGCCGATTACCGTGATCTTGGTTGAACCAGAAGAAGAGGCGACGTTAGTTCCATATTACGCATTCCCGATGCCGTATCACCCGACGGTACGACTCTCGAGCAAACTTTCGGAGAAAATGTATCCACGATTAGAGCGAGATAAAGTTCACCTGTTCAATGATTTCCTCAAGAAGGTGTTGCACTACGATTGGTCACCAGCCGGCCTCAACATCAGTAAACTCCGAAGCAACGCGGAAATCTTTTAGGATATGGATCGCCGCGAGATGGATATCTTGCAGGAGTACTTTGGCAAATGCGTTGTAAAGGAAAAAACGCTGGAGCGAAGTTCGTCGCTCGCGTTCACCTCTTCAGATCGATATTACGGCGGAGCATTCATCGAAGCAGACACCAATCTCCTCGCGATCTGCTCGGAACAAGTTGCGCTCGCACGATCAACAGCAGCCAACGATTTTCCTGCACGGAGGATCGTGACGTTGTATCGAGGTGATGGAATGTTTTCTCTTTCGCCTCTCATCGTGAAAATTCTCATCGACTATCGTATCCGCACGCAGCAGCCGTTTTCGTATTCCGTCATCGATGAACAGGAAAAAGTTCTTTTCGAGGTGATGGATATCATCGATATTTTTCCTGCGTATCGACCAGCGCCGATCATCCTCCAGCGCACCGCGCGAGTGTTCTCTCCGAACGTGAAAAAAATTAATCTCGCCGAGGAAGAGATCGCGCAGTCGTTGAGGCAATACGCGATTGAGGGACTCGAACGAAACTTTCCGCTCTATGACACGGCATCGGGGTATGGTGCAGCGGTGTATACAAAGGGCGGTGTGATGTACTGGAGCGGTCAGTACTCCAGTCCGGATAAGCGACTCGGTGTTCATGCCGAAATGAATGCGGTTCTCTGCGCACTGATGGATGGTGCAACAAACATCACGCACCTCGGTGTTGTTTCGACAAAGCACAAAGACGCTCCGTGTAATATGTGTGGCATGTGCAGACAGTTTTTTGCAGAAATGTCGGTGCGATTTACATTCAACGCAACGATTCACTGCTTTGCTCGAGAGACGAACGAGGAAAAGACGTATACCATTGAAGAATACTTACCGTCCGTCTGGACGAGCCGCGTATGACGATTGCCGCGCCATCATTTCCGTTGGTTGAAGCCATCCTGATTACGCCACCGGAAGGGGCGCAGGGGCAGATTGGTATTTGTTCGAACACGACGGCGCCGGGTCAGGTGCTGAACGAAGTTGATGAAAGTTTGCGCGAATATGTTTCGGTCATCGGGCCCTTGATCGTCAGTCGCGATGGAGGAGAACGCATGATTGTGAATTCGTTAGCGCATCCATCGTTGCGATATCTCGTTTTATTTTCCGAGGAGTCGACGACATTCGCGCCGTGCACGAATCTCCTGTTGGCTCTGATGGACGGTTTTGATGAATCGAAAACAGGAAATTATATTCGTGGGGGAGTTGCGGCATCGGCACATTACCCAAGTATCACGCCGCGTATTTTTGACGAGTTCCGCAAGACGATTATCGTGTTGCCGGCATTCATGCCCAAGCATGCACAGAGTAAAGAGGTGATCGCTCGGTATCTTGAATGGTTGAAGCAAAAAGTTCGGTCTGAGATCTACGATCTCCTCGTTGCCCTGAATCAGAAGGATAAAATTTACTACGACGCGCTCAAGAAGTTGTTAGCAGAAATCGCGCACGAAGAGCGTCAGGAGAAACCTGCCATCGCGCTCGATGCCAAAGAGTTTCAACATCTCCAGCCGCCGAAGATCCTCCTCGATCCGTTGCCGGTCACATTTCCCGTACCGTTTATCGTGCAGAAAGAGGAGAAACATTTTCGTCTCGATGTTCGCGTTGGCGGTACCGCGTACTCGCTCGTCGGTGACGATCCATTCATGATGGGCTACTCGCTCATGAAGCGCATTGGCGAAGACAAGCAGTTCCTCTCACCGCTGGAGCAGATTTTGCTCGGCGCAGAATTAAGTCGTGTCAGCACCGAGTTAACGAACGGACTATCTTTTTCAACGTTCGTCCGACCGACGCCTGTGGGCGAAGCGGAATCGATTCCGCTCGAGTCCAAGTGCGAGCTCGTTATGGATAGCCGGTACTACTACAAAGTGAACGCCAAGAACGGTGCGATTTCGACGATGTGTCTTGCTTTTGATGTGTGCGAATCCGTCTTCGAACTTATCACGCCGAATCTTTCCGCGATGGCGGATCGACTGGCGCGCGAAAATCGATTCGAAAAGTATCCGATGGATATTTTGCACCGCATTGATATCGGTATTCAGCTTGGTTGCGCGGCGATTGCGGCGAACCTTGGGTATTCGTTCATTCAAGATTTTGCGACCATCTTTAAGATAAACACCGAACGTTTTCCGAGTGTCGTCGTGGAAGGTGATTCCTTCCTCGACGTGCACAAGAGCGTTCTCCGCAAGATTTACACCGAGGGAATCACCGAGGAACACGGTGATCCGTGGAAGGGACTCGCACGGACAGCGTGTGTTCTTGCGATCTATCGCGACGCAGCGAATGCCCTTGAAGCAATGCCGGTCCTTTACCGTCAGGGTGATCAAGATCCAGCGATGGTTCGTGCGAAATATAAAGAACAACTTCTTCGTTTCGATCATGATGGAACGTACACCTATGGTGAGCGCACGCGAGCATTCTTCGGATTTGATCAGCTTGCTCGCAGCATCGAGATTCTCAAAAACGATTCAACACGCGCCACAATCGTGCAACGTTTCGATCCGGCAACGGACATGAGTGCGTCAATCGATCCGGATACGGGCAAAGAAAAATTCACGCACGATCCTTGCCTCACACACGATATCTTCTTTGTACTGAACGGGAAACTCCATTCGTTCCACATTGCTCGTGCACACAACACGGTGAACGCCTACCCAGAAAACGTTTTCGGACTTTTCGATGCGTATGCAACAACGATCCGTACCGAACTCGGTCTTTCAGCCGGCGATATGTACATGTTGTCGAGTCGAGCAAACATCCTCCTTCTGACCGAGGAACAGCGTGCGAAGAAAATCCTTGGCGAGCCGTCGAAGCCGATCGGTGATGTCGACACCAGTTCTGGTCCGTACCTCCTCGGAGAATCGGTGACGACACCGCTCGTGGCAGGAGGAGTCGCGTACAGCATCGGTCCCCTTTCCCTCGTATCTGATCGACCGAATCACCCGTCACTCACGATGCTCGAATCATATAACGGCGTCGATACCATCACGAAAGCGGTCGACTACCTCGCCTCGAAGGGCGTCATGCATAACAACATTACGTTGTCGGAGCATCGTGCCGGGCAATCCGACCCACAAGCTGATCAACTCGCATTTTTCCAGATGAACGTGCTTGGAAAAAAGGTCTACGTCACGATGGTCTGGATGAATCGATCGATTGCGAACCGAAGCGGGGATGTGCAGCTCGCAAATTACATCGCGACGCGTTTGCAACAGAAGCTTGGTGGAGATATTCAACTCGGTGAATTCTCCCTCTACTACGTTGCCTACACACTATGATGTTTCCCTTGGCGAAGATCATCGGTTTTGACCTTGATCAAACACTCTATCCGAAGTCGCCGCAGATCGACGCCGCAATTCAAGCGTACATTTACGCAAAGATCGCGCAGCGGCTGAGTGTTCCTCTTACGATTGCGAAAGAAAAATTTGATGAGCGGTATCAAAGTGGTAAGGGAATGAGCGGAAGCAAGACGTTGATCGATCTTGGTTTTGCGCATGACGAAGCAAAAGATATTGTGCAGGAGGCGCTCGAGAACGCTGATATCGCCGAGTTTCTTACTCCGGACGCCGAGGTTCTCCAGCTCCTCTCCGACCTCCAATCGCGCTACACGGCGATCGATATTGTGACTGGATCAAATCACCGCACAGCCATGGCAAAGCTCGAAAAGCTGCAAATCCCAACAGCGCTGTTTACGAACGTCATTACGAGGGACGACGGTTCAAAATCGGATCTCTCTTCGTATAAAGAATGGCTCGCGCAGCACCCGAATCACTCGGTTGAGCAGTTCCTCTACATCGGCGATCGAGTCTCCTCGGACTACGAAAAACCAAAAGAACTCGGCATCGCCTCGATCCTCGTGAACGTTCGAGAATATGATGACGCGGTACTTTGTCCGCAACTTTCTTCGATCCGAGATCTTCGAGAGATTTTACTTTAGACCGCACAAACTTCCGTCGTACATGCAGCACCTGATGCGGCGGGGAAGTATTTTGTGGTTAGACGTTGCACCTCGGATATGAGTACATCGTCGTTTTGGTACTTCGCAATCGTGAGCATCGGGTGTTGCGGAGTATCGAGGGTGTCGTTCATCGTAAACAAGATCGTGAGCTTCCCGTATTTTTCAACAGCGTTTCCAATGGTGTAGCCAAGAGAGAAGTCGTTTTCGAGTCTCCCAACGATCATGTCGGCGATCATTACGCCGTGTGGATTGGAGGGATCGACGATTTCGTATGTTGCCCGAAGTTCTTCTTGAAGTTCGGAGCTGAGGTTGAGAGGGAGTATTCTGATTTTTTCCATACTTTGTTTTCCGTCATTGCGAGGAGATAGTAATCTATCGACGAAGCAATCTTCTTGAGTAGATTGCTTCGGCCACGATAATCGTCGGCCTCGCAATGACGGAGTTGGGTGCTAGGTTTCGGTAGCCCTCAGCGTATCAACCAGGGTGACTTCCCATAAGGGCGCGGTGTGGATACCATGCAGACACTATGACTGACGTTTTTGCGATTCTGGGCTACGGTGTTCCGAAAGATATAACGACTGACGAGAATTATCGAACATACCTGAGCATCGTTTTTAATCACATCTACCAAGAATCGGCAGGAAAGGAAGCGGTGATTATTCCGTGTGGTGGGAAAACGTCGTGCGTTCCGCCGTTTACGGGCACGGAGGCAGGCGCGATGATCTCGTATTTTCGATCTCTCGTGAAACGACCGTTTGTAAAAGAAGCAACGAAGCGCTGGAAGTTTATTGCCGAGGATCGGTCGATTTCGTCCCTCGAGAACTTCGTGTTTTTAAGCGAGATCCTGGTGCGGGAGAAGATCACCAAGGGAAGAATGACAATTTTCTGTGATGCAACGCGTGCTCGCAGAATGAAGATTGTTGCACGGCGTGTTTTTCCAAAGGTGAAGTGCACGATTGTGGGGATCGACTTCGATGTCAGTCATGCGCGGTATATTGGCGCGGAAGCGATCGCGAAGAAAGAGAAGGTCGCTCTTCAGGAATCGCTACACGTTCTTTCCTCGCCAGAACTTCTCATGGAACACCATCAACTCTTTGAAGGGAAATTGCGGTTCCTCCGTGCTCGAGCAAAGCAAGGAGTTGCGCATCCCGACGCGGTGGCAGAATGGTTGAAGCATCCGAGCAAGATCGAATTGGTCGAATCGATCACCAAGAAAAAGAAATAAAA
>JBBUEW010000029.1:0-3709 GCA_038078095.1 Patescibacteria group bacterium
GTGCTGAGGTCCTTGGCCCGGTGCCACTTCCGACGGAGATTCGTCGCTACACGGTGAACCGCTCAACGTTTATCGACAAGCAGTCTCGTGATCAGTACGAGATGCGCGTTCACAAACGTTTGATCGACATCGTGAGTCCGACCGAACGTACGATCGATGCCCTGATGAGTCTCAACTTGCCAGCAGGTGTCGACATCGAAATTAAAATGTAAATCCGTAGGGGAACTGCGAGGATGTCATCACGTTGGTGACATGGTCGCAGTTCCCACTGCATCCCTCCTACATCGAACCGAGAAGAAAGATCCTTTTGGAAAACCTTCTTGACGCTTCGTGCGGAGTTTGGGAGATCTCTTTTCACCGCCAAAACAACCTGAGGACAACTGAATGTGCGTTGTTGTTTCAGGCTAGAAGCCATCCTTCGACCTCCCGTCGTTTGTGGATGCTTCTGGTTTTTTCGTTGAAGAGGATCATTAACCTTGGTTCCGCTGCGGTTCCGCCGTATGAACATCATCACTATGAAGGTACTTCTTGGAAAGAAAATCGCCATGACGCAAGTCTTCCGCAAGGATGGCTCCGTTGTGCCGGTCACGCTTATTGAAGCGAATCCATCGACCATCGTCGGGGTTCGCCAGGATCCGCAAGGCCGTTCCGTGGTGGTTGTCGGTTTCGACAAAACAACCAATGTGAACAAGGCACAAGCTGGTGAAACTGGTGATCTGGGAACGTTCCGTACCATGCGACAGTTTCCCCTCGCCGAGGGTGAAACCGCGGAGCGCGGCGCTACATTCTCCGTCGCAACCTTCGCAGAAGGCGATGCGGTGAACATTGTGGGAACGTCGAAAGGACGCGGTTTCCAGGGTGTGGTCAAACGCCACGGTTTTGCTGGTCACCCACGAACGCACGGTCACAAAGACCAAGAGCGTAAGTCGGGTTCCATCGGTGCCGGTGGTATTCAACGCGTGTTTAAGGGGATGCGCATGGCTGGCCGTATGGGATCAGATCGTGTGACCGTGAAGAACCTCGAAGTGATGTCGGTCGATGTAGAAAAGAATATCATCGCCATCAAGGGTGCAGTGCCAGGGAGTCGTGGGAGTTTGGTGACTATTTTCCCATCTGAAGGAAATGTATGGCAGAAGTAAAACTCTACACTTGGCAAGGAAAAGATGCCGGCGTCATGACGCTTCCTGACGCATTGTTTGCCGTGACGCCAAAGGCGAACGTCATCCATAGCGTTATTGTTGCGCAAGAAGCCAACTCGCGTGTGGTGTTATCGCACGTGAAAGATCGTAGCGAAGTGTCCGGTGGTGGAAAGAAGCCATGGAAACAGAAGGGAACCGGTCGCGCACGTCACGGTTCGAGCCGTTCACCAATTTGGGTGGGTGGTGGTGTGACGCACGGTCCTCGAGACGATCGGAATTTTTCCGTGAAATTGAACAAGAAGACGAAGCGCATGGCCCTCGCGATGTTGCTGACCGACAAATTGAACGACGGTGCATTTGTGGCTGTCGAAGACTACAACTTGACTGAAGGCAAGACGAAGTTTGCTGCCGAAATGCGTAAGGCATTGCCGGGTGCAGGCAAGTCGGCATTGATGATCGTGACGACGGGTGATGTGGTAATGAAACGTGCTGCGGCAAACTTGCCACGAACCACGACGATTCATGCGCACAGTTTGAACGTTCGCGATTTGGCAAAGTACCGCACGGTGATCGCCTCGAAGGACGCGATTGCGGCGATTGTTGATACGTTTACCGTCTAAGTATGAAGAAGAACGCAACAATCGACGTCGCTGCAGAGCCAGTCGTGAAGAAAGTACGTGCTCCACGCGCGAAGAAAGCAACTACGGTCGAAACATCGACTGCTGCACCGCTTCGCACGGTGTCACGCTTTGCGACGAACACGATTCTCGCACCGCTCGTCACCGAAAAGACGGCAAAGTTATCCAGCGCCAATGTGATGGTGTTCCGTGTTGCCTTGTCAGCAACTCGCGTCGCAATCAAGCAAGCGATGAAGGAACTTTATAATGTGACTCCTGTCAAAGTGAACGTCATCACCGTGCGCCCTCGTGCAGTGCGTTTCGGAGGCGTGCAAGGTACAACAAAGAGTTACAAAAAGGCGCTCGTTACTCTGCCGAAGGGAACGACGATTGATGTCTTTGCTTCGGTCTAACGTATGGCCATTACCCAATACAAACCAACAACGCCAGGTCGCCGCAAGTCGAGCGTGCAATCATTCGACGACGTGACCACAATGGCGCCACACAAGGCTCTTCTTGTTTCTCAGAAACAGATGGCGGGTCGTGGTGCTCGTGGTCACATTTCTGTTCGTCATCGTGGAGGTGGTGCCAAGCGCCATATTCGCGTGATCGACTGGAAGCGCGAGAAGTTCGATATTCCTGCCACGGTGCAGACGATCGAATACGATCCAAATCGCGGCGCACGTATCGCTCTCGTGGCGTATGCGGACGGTGAAAAGCGTTACGTTCTCGCTCCACTTGGTCTCACGGTTGGTACGACGATCGTTTCGTCGCGCGAACGCGGTGAACCAATGTCGGGAAACCGTTTCCCATTGGAAAAGATTCCGGTCGGTATGCAGGTCCACAATGTGGAGTTGCAGCCAGGTCGTGGGGGACAGCTTGTCCGTGGTGCTGGTGTGGCAGCAGAACTCCTCGCCATCGAAGGTGAACGCGCGACACTTCGTCTGCCATCCGGCGAGATGCGCATGGTTCCCAAAACGTGCATGGCGACGATTGGAACCGTGTCCAACCCTGACTGGCGTTTAGTGCGCTGGGGAAAGGCTGGTCGCATGCGTCACCGCAGTATTCGTCCAACCGTTCGTGGAAAGGCAATGAACCCAATCGATCACCCACACGGTGGTGGTGAAGGACGAAACTCTATCGGTTTGCCACAGCCAAAGACCCCAACGGGTAAGAAGGCACTCGGTGTGAAGACTCGCAAGAGCAAGAAACCATCAAATTCGTTCATCGTGCGTCGTCGTCACTCTTCGAAGCGTAACGCGTAGCCTATGCCCCGCAGCCTCAAAAAGGGTCCATTCGTGGATCCGTCACTCATGAAGAAGGTCGGGAATCTTCGCGCAGGCGACAAGACGGTCATTAAGACCTGGGCACGCGCGTCAACGATTACGCCAGAGATGGTTGGTTTCACCTTCGGTGTGCACAACGGACGAGAATTCGTTCAAGTGCGCGTTGTCGAAAACATGGTGGGCCACAAACTCGGTGAATTCTCGCTTACGCGAAAGTTCGTCCGTCACGCTGGCAAAACTGTTGCAGCTCCTGCTGCCGCAGCACCGGCCGCAGCACCAGCAGGAAATAAGCTGGCTCGGAAATAATCCACATATATGGAAGTAAAAGCGCAAGCAAAATATATCCGTATCGCCCCGCGCAAAACGCGTTTGGTGGTGGATCTCATCCGTGGAAAGACGGTGGCGGAAGCCAAACGTCAGCTCGCGGTGTCGCCAAAGCTCGCAGCACGTCCGGTGATGAAAGCACTAGATTCTGCAGTGGCCAACGCGGTGCACAACGCCAAGATCGACGATAAGAATCTCGTTGTGGCAAAGGCCTGGGTTGACGAAGGACCAAAGATCAAACGATTCACGCCACGTGCGCAGGGTCGTGCGACACCAATTCGTCACCGCATGTCCAACATCACGATCGTGGTGAAGCCATCCTCTACCTAACCTATGGGTCACA
>JBBUEW010000030.1:0-10934 GCA_038078095.1 Patescibacteria group bacterium
CGTTTGAATATTGCTCGGGCTCTCGGGCTTGCTTCATCATATGCACCTGCAACAGCTGCCGAAGCTGAGGAAAGCGTCGATGCTTCTCCGACGACAGAGCACGATGAGACGACGAAGTCGGACGAGGGAATCGATAGTGACGATGTGTTGCAATATTCGTTTGTGGCATTTGGTGCGCCAGCGGGTGTTCTTCCGAATGTCCAGGTCTATCGAGCGAACGGAGTAGCGTATGCATCGTTTGCGGCCTATGCAAGTAATTTTACCGGTGGCGTGCACGTGGCAACGATAAACAACGATCGCGATGAAACCCCAGAAGTTGTGACGGGAGCGGGGGAATCTGGTGGTCCACACGTTCGTGTTTTTAAAGCATATGGTGCGCTGGTTGATGAGTTTTTCGCATACGACAAAGCGTCGAGTCACGGCGTGAATATCGCGGTCGGAGACGTCGATGGTAACGGCGACGAAGACATTGTGACGGCTGTTGGTAGCGGGGTGAGTCAGGATATTATTGTGTGGACGGAAGGTGGGGAAGAACTCCTTCGGTTCTCTGCAAGTCTTTTCCCCGCTTCCTCGGCGCTGGAGGTATCGACGGTCGACTACGACGATGATGTCGCGTCAGAAATTGCGGTGATGGGGGTTATCGATGGCACTTCGCGCGTCGCATTGTATGATAATGACGGGAAATATCTCGTCGATTTTGCTCCGTACCCGGGTGTATCGGGAGTGAGCGTTTCTGCGGCAGATCTTGATGGTGATGTTCGTGACGAAATTCTTGTCAGTTCGCTTGCGGGGACGAACGATGTTCGAGAGTTTACGAAGATCGGTGCGATGCGTGGCGTAGCAATCTTGAGCGATCACGCGACCGTTGGTCATCGTGTGATGGGCGTGGATATCGACCTTGATGGACGAGATGATATCCTTGCCTTGGAGAATATCGATGCCGGGATGATGACAATCCTTTCTTCGGATAGCAAAACCGAGTTGGGTTCGTGGCAAGCTCCTTCATTCAACACCACCACGGGACCGTTCTTGAGTGCTTGGTAATTCTTTTCTATGTCGCTTGAGCAAAAGACCGCATTAGTCACGGGAGGAGCTGGCTTTATCGGATCATTTTTGTGCGAAGCGTTGTTGCGAAATGGATATCGCGTTATTTGTATCGATAATTTTTCGACGGGCTACGTACGAAATATCGAGGGCCTGCTTCGGAATCCCGACTTTCAGTTTCTTCGACTGGATATCAACGAGCCATTTGATCTTGAATCGTTTGCCGAGCTCGAGCCTTTCAAGGTGAAATTTTTAGGTGTACACGAAATTTATCATTTGGCGATGCCGACGATCTCGAAGGGCTTTGAGCAGTTTCGTATTCCGTCACTACTCACGAATGCAATCGGGACACGAAATATTCTTGATGTTGCAGTGAAGTATTCGTCAAAATTCTTACTGACATCGAGTGCGGTCATCTACGGAAATCGCACTGCTGAGAAAAAGACATTTTCTGAATCCGACGTTGGCCTTGTTGATCATTTGACGCCACGTGCTCCGTACAATGAAGGAAAACGTTTTGCGGAGACGATGGTTCATACGTATGGTGATGTTCATCATCTCGACGTCAAAATTGCTCGCATCTTTCGAACGTTTGGTCCCCGTATGTCCCTTTTTCAAGGACATCAAATTCCGGATTTCGTTCTTGCTGCGCTTGAAAATAAACCACTGGCTATTTCTGGCGACGAAACAACAACAACGGCTTTGTTGTACGTATCGGACGTTGTCGACGCGCTTATTCGTTTAATGCATGCCGACGCAAGTATTGGTCCGGTGAACGTGGGAAGTGATGTTGAAATATCAATGAAAAAAATTGCAGCAGATATTATTACGCTTGCTGAAAGCACGTCGGAAATTGTGTATGAACCGGCACCTCCATTTTTGACCCAAATGGGTCTTCCTGATCTAGCAAAGGCACGTGGCCAACTTGGTTGGATTCCGTTAGTCGGTTTAGACGACGGTTTGGCGAAAACGATCGATTACGTTCGTGCGAATAAGCTTCTCTTGACTGACGGGGTGTAATCCTCCACTATTTGCCCATATGCGTATTGTTGCGGTTATTCCAGCGTATAACGAAGGATCCCGAGTTGCTGCGGCTATTGCCGACGCGAAGCAGTATGTTGACCATGTCGTTGTCGTCGACGACTGCTCCAGTGATGAGACCGGTTTAGTGGCAAAAAGTGCAGGTGCCATTGTGCTTCGCCATATTATCAATCGCGGTCAGGGTGCGGCATTGCAAACTGGTACCGATTACGCGCTCAGAACACTCGTGGCAGATGTTGTCGTGCATTTCGATGCCGACGGACAGATGATGGGAGGTGAAATCCCGATGATGGTGCAACCAATCGCTTCCGGCGAAGCTGATGTAGTTTTAGGGTCACGCTTTTTAGGGAAGGAAGCGTTGAACATGCCGTTTATGCGCCGTCTCATGATTCGTCTTGGGACACTTTTTACAATCGTTCTTTCTGGTATCCGTGTTACCGACACTCATAACGGTTTTCGTGCGTTGTCTCGCACGGCAGCGGGCGATATGCGCATTTCCCTTGATCGCATGGCGCATGCGTCGGAAATCCTCGATCTCGTGAAGACGAAGCGTCTCAAGTACGTTGAGCGACCTGTGACGATTTCGTACTCTGCGGAAACATTGCAGAAAGGTCAGTCGACGATGAAGGCGATTTTGACTGCCAAGGATATCATCAAGAAAAAAATTGTTGGCTAATATGGTATTTAAGATTTTTCTGATCTTGTTCTCGATCTACGCGATTCACCGTGCGAAGAAGCAGTACGAAAAGCGTCAGGCATCACGATATTGGGCAGTTGTATGGTCGTTCATGTGGCTTGTGGTTATTGTGGTCGCTTTGATGCCGCAAGCAACGGATGCGGTCGCAAAGTTTGTTGGTGTTGGTCGTGGTGCAGATTTGTTGGTGTACTTAGCGGTGATTTTCTTGTTGTTCGCCACGTACCGTATGATGGTGCGCGAGCAAAAAATGAGCGAAGACATCACGGAACTTGTTCGAAAGATTGCGGTGGATCGTCCGGAACGATCGTAAGGGTGTGGAGCGGTCGTTGAGGATCGCAATCGTGACGCCAGTGTATCCGCCATACCGCGGCGGCATTGGGACTGTTGCCGCGCACGATGCACGTCGGTTGCGAGAACAAGGAGTAACGGTTGATATTTTTACCCCCGCGTATCGATCCGATAGCGTTCACGAGGAGGGCGTTCATCGATTGCGACCGTTTTTTGCTTGGGGAAACGGCGCAATTCTTTTTCAATTACTATTCTCCCTCAAGAAGTTTGACGTGCTTCACCTTCACTATCCCTTTTTTGGGAGCGATATTCTCGCTGCGTTCGCATCGATGATGTGGCGAATTCCGCTCGTCGTGACGTATCACATGCAGCCAAAGGCATCGGGATTCCTCGGAGTGACGTTTCAAATGTATCGTCGCGTTTTTCAGTGGTATGTTTTTCGTGTTGCGAAGCGTATTTTTGTGAGCTCGGAGGAGTATGCAAAAGAGCATGATGTTCACCATTCTCGTCTGATCGCTATGCCGTTCGGAGTGGATACCGAACGATTCATGCCGGGTGATCGATTGTCTGCCCGCACACACTTTGGTCTTGCCCCGGACGTTCCCACGATTCTTTTTGTGGGTGGACTCGATCGTGCGCATTACTTTAAGGGAGTCGATATTTTTCTCCGCGCGTGTAAGGACATGAAAACGCAGTGGCAACTCCTCATCGTTGGAGATGGCGATCAGCGTTGTGTATTCGAGGATCTGACCGTTGAGCTTGGTATCAGCGATCGTGTGCATTTTGCGGGATCGGTTCCGTTCGGGGACTTGCCGTTGGTGTATCAGGCAGCGGATGTGCACGTTCTTCCATCGATTGATCGTTCGGAAGCATTCGGGATCGTTACTCTTGAAGCGATGGCGAGCGGTGTTCCGAGTATTGTTTCCGATCTCCCTGGCGTTCGTACGTTGGTGACGCCGAACGAAACGGGAGAGCGAGTGCCACCAGGAGATGTTTTTGCGTTGACGTCTGCGCTCGATCGATTCTGTGGCGATATGTCGTATACACGTTTGTGTGGTGAGCGAGCTCGTGAAAAGGCGCGCGTGGTGTACGATGATCGTGTTCTTGCGAATCAGCTTCGTGCGGTGTACAACGAACTTGTTTCGAACCCCAACGTTTTATGAAAATCGGCATAGTCACGAACCTCTATCCGCCACATGCGCGCGGTGGTGCGGAAAACGTTATCGTTCGCACGGTTGAACAACTGCTTTCCATGGGACACGATATTTTTGTTATTACGGGACAGCCGAAAGAGAAAGGCGTCGAGACATCACTGGGAAAGGTGAGCATCGAACGCGTCTATCGTTTTTTTCCTTCGAACGTCTACTTTACCCTCGACGATTACAAGCACCGATGGCCAATCCGTTTGTTCTGGCACATTATCGACGCATTTTCTTCGAGCGGTGCAAACGCGGTGAAGACGATCTTGGCTGATGAGAAGCCCGACGTGGTCATCACGCACAATCTGAAAGGAATCGGTTTGCGTATTCCAGAAGCGATTCAAGGGATGGGAATTCCACATGTGCACATTATGCACGATCTTCAACTGGTTATTCCTTCAGGTCTCCGTATGTTCGGACAGGAAAAAGAACCGTGGTACGCCAGGCCGGGATACCTTGCCTATCGCGCTATTTGTCGGGCACGTTTAGGGAAGCCATCGATGGTTATTTCACCATCACAGTTTTTAATCGATGAGTATAAGAAAGTTGGATTTTTTAAGGAAACCGATGTTCGCTTCATGCCGAATCCTTCGCCAAAGTCCACAGGAGCTCTGCGAGAAGCGCACCGGTCTGGTCCATTAAAACTCTTGTTTGTCGGTCAGTTGGGATATCACAAAGGTTTGACGTTTCTTTTAGATACGTTTGCAAAACTCGATATCGATGCGCGATTGCAAATTGCTGGCGGTGGACCGTTGCGCCCGTTGGTTGAAGAGCGTGCAGCGAATGATAAACGCATCGTCTACTTAGGATATACGCCACCGGAAGAACTGATGAAATGCATGATTGCGGTTGACGCGATTGTTATTCCGAGTCTTTGCTACGAGAATTCGCCGACGGTGATTTACGAAGCTTTAGCGTCGGGAGTTCCACTGATCGCGTCTCGAATTGGAGGAGTTGGTGAGTTGATTCAAGAAGGGAAGACGGGCTTTCTCTTTACACCGGGTGATGAAGGGGATCTGCTTCGAGCGATTCGAATGATGGACAATCGGAAGGAGGAATTCGTTTCTCGTCTCAATGACATGCGTGACAGTGTTGCGCCGTATGCTTTAGAGCTGTACGCAGAGCGACTCGTGGTAGCGCTTACTGAAGCGATTGCGACACCTCATCGCTCGTAAAAACAAAGATGGTCGTTTTTCCACCATCAACTGCAAACCAGTTATCGGTTTGCTGCTTTGCGTTTTCAATGATGGCGTCTTTTCGCCACCAGTAATCACTGACGACGAAATACGCTTTGTCGACACCGGCAATGTTCATCGCCTGTTGAACCGTTTTGCGTGACGGTGTTTGTTCCACCATGGAGAGGTAGGATTGATAGAGCACGCCACCCGTTGGAATTGGATAGTAAAAAATATCCGTATGGTAGTACTTTCGGAATCCAAATTCTTGAAGTGCTGCTGCTGCAGTTGCTTGATTCGAGAGAACGATGTAGTCGGCGTCCGCTTTTTCGAGGTTATGAATCGCGTAGACCGTGTTGATGTCAGCTTGGCTGACGTTGAAGGCAGCAGAGCGGGTGTAACCGTCATGACGAGGGTAGAGGCCATAGGTGGTGGCGCAGGCGAGAACAAAAAGCAGGCACCACTGGAGTGAAACAGAAGCGCGAGGGAGCTTTGATCCGAGGTGCGCAAGGCCTTGTTCAGCGAGAGGGAGCGCAAAGATACTCGCGAGCATCAGGAACCGAAGTGCAAAGTCTTGTCGTTCGTAATCGATGAGGTACGTAAAATTGAGGCCGAGTGAAACGATGATAAAGCTTACGAGGAGCGCGATGGTCATCACGCCTCCTGCATGCTCGCGTAAGGACCGAATATGTTTTGTCGCGAATGCGCCGATGATTGCGAGCGTGAGGATGATGATGGTGGCATTGCCAAGGATCAGGTAGAGCGCGTCTAACCATGTATTTCCATTGCTCAGTACGAAGAAGTCGAGAGGGAGGGTATCCAGACGCCAGAGCTGATGGAGCGTAACGGTGATTGGTGCACCGCTCATCGTTGCTTGGGCGATGAACATGACGGGGAGTGCAAGCGCTGCGCCAACAGCAACGAGCGCTTGGAGGATCCGAAATTTTCGAGCGACGAGCAGGAGGACGAACATGATCGCGGGGACACCGGCGATGGGATGGGTAAGGAAGGCGGCGATGGCAAAGATGCTTGGCGCAATAAGATCGCGATGTTGCTCGATGTTTTTTGGAGTAGCGATGACCGTAAGTATCCCGAAGAGGTAGGCGAGCGATTGTGGTGTGGTCGTCGTAAAATTGCTGAGGGCGAGAAGGAGAATCGTGACGCCGATCGGTAGACGTCGAAATGCAACAACAAAGGTGAGGGCAGCAATCACCGGAACGAGGAGCGTGTCGATGGTGAAGATCGACAATCCACTGATAAAGTGCGTGTACAGCTCGAGGACGTATTGTCCGATATAGTAAAACGGTTTCGGTGTGATTGTTCCGTATTCGGCGATATGGGCGACGGTTGCGCGGTGAAGAAACGGGTCAAATCCATAGCCAAGAGGAAAGAGAACGGCTGCGGAGGAAAAGAGGGAGGAGAGCGTCGCAAAGAGGAGGATCGATCCGGCAGTTTTTGCTTGACGAGAAAAGAGCATGACGCTCGCCACGAGCGCAGTTGCGGGGGCAATGATCGCGACTGGGGAAAGAACAATCCATGGGGAGCGAACAGCATCGGTAATACTGACGGACGTTACGGCGACCCACCACGCACCGAGGGCGATGACGCCGAGGATTATGAGGACAAATGTGCTTAAAGACCAGGTTGTATCGCGTGTGTCGGAGGTGTTTACAAAGCGTCCATTCTGGGTTGCGACGAGGATGACGATTGTTCCGATCAGCGCTGCGATGCCAAGGCTGAAGACGTTTACGGTTGCAACGTAGTAGACAATGGTTCCGAGGATTGAAAAGACGGCAAGGCTACATAGTGCTCCTAGGGCAGTTGCTACCCCTTGAGTCTCCGTCGAAAAGAGAGTTTTGCCCAGTCGTCTTCCCAAAACAACTAGGAAGAGTATCGTGGCTAAAAACGTAAGAAGTGAGACCCACATAGCGTATAATTGAAGCAGTATTCGCATGGTACACCACGAACCTTCCTTATGTCGCAGAGAGGCTATTCTCAACTCTACCCCCACGATTACGTGATGCGCTACACCGTGGTTCCCCTGATCCCCCAGTGGGTGCAGCCGAACCACATTACGTTGTTGCGAATGCTGATGACGCCATTCGTGGTGTGGGTGTTATTTTTGGGAGACTATCGATTAGGAATCCCTCTGTTTATTATCGCGGCATTCACGGATGCATTGGATGGATCGCTGGCACGACTTCGTCAAAAAATTACTCCCTGGGGAATTTTCTTCGATCCCGTTGCCGACAAGCTTTTGGTGGGAGGCGTGGCGTTGACCGTGGCCATTCAGCATTTTCATCCGATCTTGGTTTTTGTTGCGATCGCGCTCGATCTTTTGCCAGCGATGGTGTTCCTTTCTCGAAAAAATCCTAGCAACCAGATGATGATGGCGAATGTCTGGGGGAAAGTGAAGATGGTTACTCAGTTTTTATCTCTTTCGTTCCTGCTTTTTGGTATTTTCCTGGAGATACCGAACTTGATCGTGGCGGGTGAGGTCACTCTTGGAGTTTCGTTGATATTTGCCTTAATCGCTGCCGTGACGTACTCCTTGTAGGTATGCACCAACGTTGGATGTGGTGGCTCCGAGCCGCGGTATTGGTACTCGCGTTGTGTTCGATGGGGTGGTTAACCGTTGGAACAGGCGGAACATTTGCTTCGCCCGATGAAAATGCCAACGCCTTTTTTGCGCGAACCTTAGCCAATGCGGGAACGTTCTGTGCCCCTGAGCCCTTGAACGTTCTGGCGGAGGGTTTGATTCATCCGCGATCGACTGTCGGCCCTGGAACGTGTGTGCTGCCCTCTACCTTCCTCGGTTTCCCCGCGGTCACAGGATTCGTACAGTTTCTTTTTGGTGACGTGGGAATGTTTTTGGTGACGCCGATTATTGCTATCGCTGCAGTGATGAGTTTTTGGTGGTTGGTACGACGAATGACCGACAACGATCGTCTCGCTGACATCGCTGCATTGCTCCTTCTTTCTCACCCAGCGTTTTGGTACTACAGCGCGCGAGTCATGATGCATAACGTGGCATTTGTCGGTTCGCTCATCATCGGCATTGCGCTTTTCATCCGATCTCATCAAAAGAGCTCCGTGTTCCTCGCTGCAGTGAGCGGAGCTGTGGCCGCCGTCGGATTATCGATGCGTTTGGTTGAAGCACCAATTTTTTTCGTCATCGCCACGATCATCGTGGTCGTCTATCGTCGTTCACTGCCGTGGAAAATCCTCGGCGCTGCCGCATGCGGCGGAGCGTTCATTCTTGGATTCTATTTGATCATCAACCATCAGATTTACGGATCCGCTTTCGCGACGGGATACAATCTTCCCGATGTACGGATCGAGAGTACAGTTGCTTCCGAAGGAGGAGCAACAATTGTTGATCGAATTTCTGCATTGTTATTACCGTTTGGGTTTCATCCCCGTGCGATATTGAGGAATGTTCTGCAGTATGGATTCTCGTTATATCCATTGACGTCGATTCTTGCGATCGTTGGTGCGATTGTCGCCTGGCGATCAACGACCCATCGAAAAATGTGGAGAACGTTGGTGGTGTGTTTGGTGGTCGCTGCAGCGTGGATGGGGGTGGTGTATGGAAGTTGGTCGATGGCTGACAATACTGACCCTCGAGCAGTGACTGTGGGAAATTCTCATGTGCGATACTGGCTACCGCTCTTTGCTGCGGCGAGCATCCTCGTACCACTCGGTATTACGAACATTGCTCGGCATTTTTTTAAAGACTTGCGCGCCGGTCGCATCGTCCTCGCTGTTTCTCTTCTTGTCGTTCTTGCGCTCAATGCGCGAATAGTTTTTGGCGGATCTGACGGACTGTTGGCGACGCGTGCCGCGCTCCATACGTTTGTAGAGAAACGAGAGATCCTTCTTGAAATCACCGAGGATGATGCGGTGATTGTTGTTGATCGCGCGGACAAATACCTCTTTCCTTCCCGGCGAGTCATCGTTCCACTTCGTTCGGAGAGTACGTACGCTATCATGCCGACACTCGCGCCGATTGTTCCGCTGTACTATTTTGGGATTACTCTTCCCGATGCGGACGTGATGTACTTGAACCAGAAGAAACTTTCTCCGCTCGGTCTTGAAATTGTTCACGTGCAAACGATTCAAGAGGAATCGTTGTATCGAATTCAGCTACCGGTTGCTCGTTAGCCTATGAGGAATATCGTCGTCAAAACTTTCATCGTGACTGTCGGTATCGTGCCGTTTTTTTGGCTTTCGTGGCTTTCCGCTGCTCCTGACGGTGAACGAGTCGTCGAGTGGACTCCGGGAGAGCGGTCCGCGTTTATCCAATCACCGCTCCCCGCGGAACGCGTCTCCGAGGTGCTCAGCGATGAGCGAGGGACGTTTCTAACCGTCATGAACGAGCCCGTTTACTTTTCAGTCTTTCCTCCCTCGAACGAATTTACATCGGCTGCTATTGATCTTGCCTTTGATCCTCACGATGCGTTTGCGGTCGAACTTGGAGGACTCATGAATGTTGCGGCGTACGCATTCGATTTTCGTCCACTCTCGAATAGTGTTCTAGAAAATATTGACTGGACGTCGCTCGGTAACACCGAGGACGATGGAATGCTCACGGTTTTTGCGAAAGATAATGTGAAAGCATCGGCGCAAGATTTTTTGGCGCATCAACCGCCGCGTTCGGCAATCGTGACGTATCGCGCAACGCTGCCAGGAACATACCGAGAGCCCTCGTACACCCCAAGAGGTCGATCGCAAGAGTTTACGATCTCGTTACGAGGAAGCCACGAGTATGTGACGTACATCAAGAACGAGACGTTCCGTTTACGTGTTCGGTATCAAGATATTAACCGCACGTATGGTCCGGATGAGGGGTATGTTCGGGTGTACAACGAAGGGGGGGTAGTCATGCTCGAGGAACGTATCCAGGATGACGATGATGTGTACGAAGATCAGGTGTACACCTCGCGCGACATAACCTTCGAGGGGAAGAATTGGCCCGAGGGAGTGTATCGTGTCGAGCTTTCCGGAACGTCCGATATTGTATGGCGATCGTTTACCACAGATCAGCGATACCTGGCGTTTAAAAATCGTCTGTTTATTGCTGATGACGTCGGATATTTGGCGCAAGACCGACAAACGTCGTTTGTGACGAATAGTAAGTCAATCGTATTCGAAACACTTCACGCAGACTCCGCGCATCGTGTCAGCTTTGGTTCACAAGAGGTGTTGATTCCAGAAAGTCATACCAAGGTGTACGCCACGATTCGCGAGGACGGTCCGGTACTGGGCACGACGGATGCCGGTGATGTCAAAATGACGGGAGAAGGCAAATTTAGTCCCTCGAAAGATTCATTTTTCGATCCGGATCCGAAGCCGCTGACTGCAAGAACAGATCTCGGCGATGATTCGTTGCGATATGTTGTCGCCTCCCTCGCTCCCGTAGAGACCGATGCGGATGGTTGGCGAGTGGCAGGGTCGACATTTGACCTGACAACCCTCGCGACCGAGCTG
>JBBUEW010000031.1:0-10014 GCA_038078095.1 Patescibacteria group bacterium
CGTGTGTTGCGCGATGGACAGATGATGGGTGAAGGCAAGATCGAAGTGTTGCAGATTGGAAAATCTGTGGTGAAAGACGTGCTTCCAGGCCAAGAATGTGGACTGTCGTTTGTGGGCAAGACAAAAATCGAAATTGGCGATATTCTTGAAGCCTACACAGAAGAACTTCACGCCCGTACGTTGACCGTCGAGGGCGCGAAATAATATCGCGTATGCAAGAATTGAATTCGGCAAACTTTGATGCGACCGTGTTGCAGTCATCGTCACCTGTGCTCATCGATTTTTGGGCCCCGTGGTGCGGTCCGTGCGTGATGATGGAGCCAGTGATGGAGACATATGCCAAAGAGCATGCAGAAATTCTTGTTGCCAAAGTGAACGTCGACGAATCGCCTGATCTCGCGCAGCGCTACAACGTTCTCTCGATTCCGACCTACATCGTCATGAAAGGCGGAGCAGTGGTTGATCAGTTTGCCGGTGCCATGACCAAGGAAACATTGGTGGAACGCGTTGCCCGTCACCTGTAGAATTTATGTGAGGGCATAGGGCAATGGGCAAAGGTTATGACGCATCAGATGCGACCACCTCTGCCCTCTGCCCTCTGCCCCTTGCCCTCACTTTCATTATGAATATTTCCAACGTCATCATCATCGGATCCGGGCCTGCCGGATACACGGCCGCCATTTACGCTGCACGCGCCAATCTTTCTCCAATCCTCATCGCTGGCTTGCAGCCTGGTGGGCAGTTGACGTTGACGTCTGATGTTGAAAACTGGCCGGGTGAGCCAACGGGCGTGTTGGGTACTCAACTCATGGAGAAGCTCAAGCAACAGGCTGAACGATTTGGAACGAAAATTGTTTCCGATACTGTGACCGAAATTTCGGGCTCGTCGTCGCCTTTTACGATCAAGACGGCGGGCGAAACGTTCCAAGCGAAAGCAATTATTTTGGCGACGGGCGCCTCTGCGATGTGGCTGGGTGTTCCCGGCGAGGAACGACTTCAAGGCAAAGGTGTTTCGGCGTGTGCCACGTGTGACGGATTCTTTTTCCGTGGCAAAGAGATCGTTGTGGTGGGTGGGGGAGATACGGCGATGGAAGAGGCGACATTTTTGACACGATTTGCCAGTAAGGTGACGATCATTCATCGTCGCGATGAATTCCGGGCGTCCAAGATCATGATCGACAAGGCGAGGAGTAACCCGAAGATTTCGCTGCTGATGAATATGGTCGTTGATGAAATTCTGGGCGAGGATCATGTTACCGGTGTGCGAACACGAAATGTCGTCAACAATGAAACGAGGGATTTTGCATGCGACGGCGTTTTCATGGGGATCGGCCACAAGCCGAATACCGCCATTGTGAAAGATCTCCTCACTCTTGATGAAAAGGGATACATCGTGACCGAACCTCGCTCCACGATTACGAATATCCCAGGGATTTTTGCCTGTGGAGACGTGATGGATCATGTTTATCGTCAGGCGGTGACCGCGGCAGGTACGGGGTGTATGGCGGCGCTTGATGCCGAGCGCTGGTTGGAACACCAGAGTTCGTAAGTTGCAATTGTCGCTGATTTCAGTTATAGAAGTCTCACGGCTCGACCTCGTGATTCTTTGGAAAACGGACTGTGAATCCTCCTCGCGGGCTGTGATGCGCCCGTTTCGCAGTGTTCTTGCGCCAATTGTTACCGAGGTCGAGTAGTCCCTTTGCTCTCCGAAAGGATGAGTGCACGAACAAGTCGGCAACTTTTGTGAATTTCTCCCCCGTCCGGTGGCCGATCGCTCGCAGTTATGAGTGGTCAGGGGGATTGAAATGACGCATTAGTTGCCGACTTTTCCATTTACGGAAGATATTTTTTGTTCTTGAGCCGTTTTGGGAGGTAATCCTGTTTTGCGTCCTCGGTGTTTTTGAAACTCGGTGTGTATTTGTAGTCTTTGCCGTATCCAAGGTCTTTCATAAGTTTCGTTGGTGCGTTTCGAAGGTGGATCGGTACGGGTTCATTAGGGAGCTCTTGAATATCGCGTTCAACATTGTGCCACGCCGTGTAGAGTGCGTTCGATTTTGGTGCCTTCGATAAATACGCCACACACTGCGCGATATTGACGCTGCACTCTGGCATACCGATCGACTGCACTGCTTGATGGGCGGCGAGTGCTTGGAGAAGAGCATTCGGATCGGCGAGCCCGATATCTTCACTTGCAAATCGGATCAATCGACGGGTGATATACAGCGGATCTTCGCCAGCGAGCAACATCAGTCCCATCCAATAGAGTGCAGCATTTGCATCGTTCCCCCGCATCGATTTGTGTAGTGCCGAAATAATATTGTAATGCTCCTCACCGGTTTTATCGTACTGAAGGTGTGACTTGGCAAGTGCGGTTTTGATCATGTCGCTTGTTACAGAGACCTCCTCCAGCTCCCCTTTGGTAAGGGGGAGGGACTCAGGCTCAGTCGCGTTCCCCCTCCTTACCAAGGAGGGGCTAGGGGAGGTCGCAGTTTTCACCGCCAAATCAAGCGTATTCAACGCCGACCGTGCATCACCACTCGAAAAGTTTGCGAGCAATTCGAGCGCATCGTTCTCGATGGTGACATTTTCTTTTCCGAGTCCGAGTTCTTTATCGTTGATCGCGCGTTTGAGGATGCTAACGATCGATTCCGGCTCGAGTTGTTTCAGGACGATCACTCTTGATCGAGAAAGAAGAGCACCGTTCACGGCGAACGAAGGATTCTCTGTGGTAGCGCCAATGAGCGTAATCGTGCCGTTTTCGACTGACGGCAAAAATGCGTCCTGCTGTGCCTTATTGAAGCGATGAATTTCGTCGACGAAGAGAATCGTTTTCCGTTTGTAATACTTCCGATCGTTTTCCGCCTGGAGGATGATTTCGCGTACGTCCTTCACACTGCCACCAACGGCAGAGAAGGGAACGAATCTCGCCTTCGTCATGTTGGCAATAATGCGGGCGAGGGTAGTTTTTCCCGTTCCCGGTGGACCCCAAAGCATGAGCGATGGAACTTCATCGTTGATCACCGCAGTGTGAAGTGGCGTGCCTGGTCCAACAACTTCTTGTTGACCCTCGAATTCCTCAAGAGTTTTCGGCCGCATCCGTTCGGCGAGCGGCGTGTTGGGCGATGGGAGGGCGAGAGCGGAATCAAAGAGGTCCATACCAAACAAGTGTACGGTGTTTGTTCGGGTATGAAAACTCGACTTATCCTTTCTTTAATTTCGCCACGAAAAATCCTTCATACTGCTTGGTGGGAAGAAGCGTGACGGATTGGGTTGCTTTGTGAGTGACGCCGGGGAATGGGAGGGTGATTGGTTGAGGTTTAAGCTGAGAGAACTCGGCGAGAGCCCAGATGATCATTTCTTCATTCTCTTCGGGAGCGAGTGTGCAGGTGGAGTAGACGAGTGTTCCTCCAGTCTTGAGGCACACGACGGCCGATCGAATCAGGCGACGTTGAAGTTTGGCATGTGCGACGATATTTTTTTCGCTCCAGAAACGATACGAGCGTGGATCGGTGCAATCGATGCGTCCTTCGGCCGAGCAGGGGACATCGGCGAGAACCGCATCGAAGAGTTCAGGCATTTCGTGATGCAGGAGTGTGGCGTCGGTACATCGTGCTTCGACGACACTCGCGCCTTGGATGGTGACTGAGTTTTTTAACTTTTCAAAACGAACCGAATTTTCTTCGCATGCCACAATTCGTCCACGGTTTTCCATCATGGCGGCGATTTGAGTGGTTTTGCTGCCTGGTGCGGCGCAGAGATCCAGGAGCGTTTGACCGGGTTTGGGACTGAGGACGAACGCCGGTAGCATCGAGGTTAATCCTTGGAGATAGATTTTTCCCGATCGTGCGAGATCGTGCTCCAGGAGCTGACGATCGGTGCGATTGCGAACGACGAACGCGTGCGGAATATTTTTGACGCGTTCAAATTGGATCGCTTCATCACGAAAAACAGACATGACCGCCTCGTCGGTGGATTTGATGGTGTTCACACGAAGCGTCGGCAATCGCGACGTTGAACAATTCGTCAAAATCTCCTTCACCTTCCCAACACCAAACTGGCGCGTGAGACGATCAAGGAGCGGTTGGGGGAGTTGCGGAGGCATAGAAAGAATAGTAACGGTTGTGATCGATTTTTCCAAAACACAATCCCGCCGATTACTCGACGGGATTGGTGATCGGGGCTCATTTGGTGGACCGAGCGGGACTTGAACCCGTAATTCCCGGTGTCGACGCGGGTGTGGTTACCTTTACCACCATCGGCCCACGGAGCCCCGAAGAAACAAAATACCCCCAACGATATTTCGTATTGCTACGATTCTCGTCGTGGGAGTATTTGTGACACCGGGAATTAATGGCGATAGCCACCACATCCGCTAAAAAGATTACATCACATCATCTTCTCGTCGTCAAAACGGTTTATTCACATTATTTTCCATTTTCTCTTTTCCCTTATACACTCTTTCCCATATGTCCTACGACCATAAGAATATCGACGCGAAGTGGCAGAAGCGTTGGTTGGAGTCTGGAGTTTTTGAAGCAAAGAATGAGTCGGACAAAGAGAAATACTACATTCTCGTCGAGTTTCCATATCCATCGGGAGCAGGACTCCACGTCGGTCATCCGCGGAGCTACACCGCACTCGACATTGTGGCACGCAAGAAGCGGATGGAAGGAAAGAACGTACTCTTTCCGATGGGTTGGGACGCCTTTGGTTTGCCGGCAGAAAATTACGCCATCAAAACCGGCATTCATCCGTCTATCGTGACGAAGCAAAATATCGACACGTTCCGTCGTCAATTGCAGTCGATCGGATTTAGTTTTGATTGGAGTAGGGAAGTCGACACCACCGATCCCGCCTACTATCGGTGGACGCAGTGGATGTTCTTGGAGTTTTTCAAAGCGGGATTAGCATACAAAACAAGGATGGCCATTAATTGGTGTCCATCGTGCAAAATTGGATTGGCGAACGAAGAAGTGGTGGCGGGAAATTGTGAACGTTGCGGAACACCGGTGGAGAAGCGCGATTAAGAACAATTGATGTTCGAGATCACCAAATACGCTGATCGTTTGTTGTCTGACCTCGATACGGTGAATTACTTGCCGAAGATTAAGAAGCAGCAAGAAGAATGGATCGGACGAAGCGAAGGCGCGGAAGTTGATTTTGAATTGCACTTTGTAAAAGACCCTTCGGCGAATGAGAATCGTGGTCCGAATGGTGAGAAGGCGCGCATCACGACGTTCACAACGCGCATCGATACGCTGTTCGGCGCAACGTACCTCGTTCTCGCTCCCGAACATTTGTGGGTGACTCTTGCGACCGATGATCAGCACGATCTTCTTGAGAATAAAGAAGAAGTGAAAGCGTACGTCGAAAGTGTAAAAGTTCGCCCTGAAATTGAACGTACAGCCGAAGGAAAGGAGAAGACGGGAGTGGAACTCAAGGGTGTGAAGGCGATTAATCCTGCAACGGGAGAACAGATTCCCGTGTTTATTGCGGATTATGTTCTACCGCAATACGGTACAGGAGCGATATTTGGTGATGCTCATGATGTCCGCGATGTTGCCTTCGCGAAAAAGTACAATGTTCCGTTGAAAGAAGTTCTTATTCCTACCGTCTACGATCATCGAAATCCACCGCAGGAAGGAAAAGAAAATACCTTCCGAAAAACAGTCCTCGTGATCGTTCGTGATCCAGAAACGAACAAGTATCTTTGTTTGAAGTGGAAGAAACAGCCGTGGACGACGTTTATTACCGGGGGAGTTGAAGAGGGTGAAGATGCAATTGAGGCATCGCGACGGGAGGTTGAAGAAGAGACGGGATATTCAGATCTTCGTTTGATTCGTCCGCTTGGAGGCATGATCGAAAGTCAGTTCTTTGCTGCGCACAAAAATGTGAATCGACGAGTGCATAGCCAAACGGTGTTTTTTGAACTCGTGAGTCGCACCCAGAAAGAACGGACACAAGAAGAGCAAGAACAATATGATTTGCTTTGGTTGACGGAGGAAGAAGTCGTGGCTGCAAAGTTACAACACGGTGACTTTGAAACGTTTTGGCCCCGTGTGATAACAGGCGATGATGTGTTTACTGGCGAGGGTGTGCTTATCGATTCGGGAGAATACACAGGAATGAAGAGCGAAGACGCACGATCAGTGATGACGGAGCGATATGGTCGGCTGGTCGTCAAATACAAACTCCGCGATTGGGTTTTTTCCCGGCAACGGTACTGGGGGGAGCCGATTCCGTTGATTCATTGTGAGAAAGATGGATGGGTAGCAGTGCCGGATGCGGAATTGCCGGTGAGGTTACCGGAAGTTGAGAAATACGAACCGACGGATAACGGAGAGTCGCCACTGTCGACCATTGATAGCTTCGTGAACACCAAATGTCCGGAGTGTGGGGGAGCAGCGAAACGGGAGACGGATACGATGCCGAACTGGGCAGGATCGAGCTGGTATTTCTTGCGCTATATCGATCCAAAGAATGATCAAGCATTCGCATCAAAAGAGGCGTTGAAGTACTGGACGCCGGTGGATTTGTACAACGGTGGCATGGAACACACGGTGCTTCACCTGCTCTACTCGCGCTTCTGGAACAAATTCTTGTTCGACCGTGGTCACGTCCCGACATCCGAGCCATACGCGCGTCGCCACAGTCATGGTCTCATCATGTCCGAAGACGGGACGAAGATGAGTAAGTCTAAGGGGAACGTGGTTAATCCGGATGACATCGTCAACGAGTTTGGTGCCGACACGTTCCGTGTGAACATTCTGTTTATCGGTCCTTTCGAAGAAGCAGCGCCGTGGACGACGAATGGTGTGATTGGTGTGCGACGATTCTTGGATAAGACCGTCCGGCTCGTCGAGAAGATCGCCGAGGTGGAAGATCCGGCGGTAACGAAGATGTTGCACAAGACGATCGTCAAGATCACCGAGGATATCGAAAACTTCCGGTTCAACACGGCAGTTGCTCAGCTAATGATCTTTGTGAATACGGTGCAAGAGCGAGGAGCGATTACGAAAGAAAGTCTCGGAACATTCCTGAAGGTTCTCGCACCATTCGCGCCGCACGTCGCTAACGAATTGTGGGAAAAGATCGGCGGCGAGGGATTTGCGGAAATTCAGCCGTGGCCAGTGGCCGATACCTCGATTCTGGTGGAGGACGAAATGCAAATTGCCGTGCAAGTAAACGGAAAGATCCGTGCCACCATCACCATGCCCGTTGGCGCAACAGACGAAGAAATCGTCGCCAAAGCTCGTGCCGAGGAAAACGTTGCTAAGTATGTGACGATTGAGCCAAAGAAGGTAATTGTGGTGAAAGGGAAGTTGGTGAGTTTTGTGGTGTAGCTTCCAGAAGCATCCGTTGCGCATCGCGTGACGGATGCTTTGATTTGTGGCAGTCTTTTTTCGGGAGATTCAACCATGCGCAACCCGCCCTCGTCCTTTCCTCGTTCCGCCTTCGCAACCGCCCTCGGCTTCATCGTCGGGGTCGATCACCTCTCCTGGGTCGAGCTCCTGCTCGTTCACGAAGATCGGAAGATCGATGACGATGTCCTCACGCGTCTCGTGGATGCACTCGAACCAACGACCGACGACAGTCGCAGCAAGGACGCGCCGCCCACGGCTCACGCGCTCGCCGCGATGTACCGGGAATACTTCGTCCACTACTCGCATCAGTGGGAGCCGCTGTTCCATCTGATCCAGTTCCGCTTCGTGGCCGTCGGTGTCCACTTCCGCGACATCGAGCCGTACGTGATGCACCTGCAGCGCTGGACGGACGGCAGCCCGGACTTCATCCAGGAGATGTTCTTCACCCTCGCGCTCGACAAGGCGAGGAGCCTCGATGACATCGGGGCGCTCTACCGTCTGGCGAGCACGAAGGAGCAGAAGGAGCGGGCGCTGGCGAAGATGGAGCCCGTCGACCGTCTCCCCCTCAAGGAGCTTATCGGGTACGCGGAGGTATCCACGGATCCAAGGGTGGCGCTCGAGCGCATCCTGCTGCGCGTCGCAGAGATCGAGGACGTTCACGATCTCGTCAACGTGTACCGGGCGGCGTGTCGCTGCCCGGACATCGAGACGCGCGTCCGGTCCACGATCCGGGCCTGGATCGACGATACCGTCACGATCTCCGATCATGTCCGTCGTCTCGAGAAGATCCTCTGGAACCCCTTCATCGTGGATGCTCCGCTCTTCGCGGAGTGTCTCCAGGTTGCGCGGGATCTGCTCGCGGACCAGACGGGGCTCACGTTCGATGAGGTCAACTCGCTGGTGCACGGGTTCAACGGCTACCTCAACCGAGAGGGGCGCGAGAACTACCCCAAGGCGCCCGTCGCCTCCATCCGGATGGCGCTGACGGTGGGCTTGGACGCCTTCGAACGGCGGGTGACGAACGTCGCGACCGCGGTGCGGTACCTCCACCGCTTCCAGCGAGAGGACGATCCGGTGCGCTACGAGCGTGCCCTCGCCCTCGTGCGCCGGTACTCCGTCCCTGCGGAGTGAGGGGACTGATCGGATCGGGTGACTCACGACACAACGGGGCCCTGGATCTGTACGCGGATCCGGGGCCTTCGGCGTTTGATAGAATTTCTTGCATGTATCGTTTGTCGTCATCGCCGAGTTGGCTTTTGTTTGTTGCATGCCTTGGGGCTGTGATTGGGATTGCGGCAGCGTCGTGGTTGCCGGGGTGGGGGATTGTTGCTGGATTGATCGCCGTTCTAGCCGTGCTGAGCTGGCTGACGCGTTCCTTGGAAATTGTTCAACGAGCAATGTTAATCGGAGTGGTTTTACTGGGATTCTCGGTTGGTGTGGGAAGGTATGCGTCTGTTGGGCCGGGTGCAAATTCGGTCGTGAAGGATGTTGGACGTAAAGTAACGATCGAAGGGCGCGTGGTGGTTGCTGATCGGCGGGATCAAGGAATGGGATACACCCTTGATTTGCTCGTTATCGACGACGTTCCTCGAAACGATCGCGTGCTCGTGAGTGCTCCGATTTCGTCGACCGCCATGATCGGCGATTACCTCCGAGCAACCTGCGCACTGGAACAGCCGGAACCGTTTGATGGTTTTGCCTACGATCGGTTTTTGGCAGCAAAGTCGATTTACGCCACGTGTCGATCGTTGGCCGCTTCATTCATCATCGAGAAGGACGTTCTTTCGTGGTCCGATCATTTTTGGCGATCAATCGGTTCGTTTCACGGCTGGATCGACGATCGCGCTCGAGCAATTCTGCCCGAGCCGCAAGCGACACTCCTCCTTGGACTTCTCATCGGCGAGGACTCGTTTTCGGATCGGTGGAAAGAGGCTTTTCGGGCAACCGGCACGTCGCACATTGTGGCGGCGAGCGGCTACAACGTTGCCATTGTTGCGCAACTTGCTTTGATTGCTTTGGTGACGCTCGGATTGTATCGACGACAAGCGTATCCACTCGTCCTTTTTGCGATCGGGGTATTCATCATCGTGGCTGGGGCGGGAGCGGCCGTTGTTCGGGCGGGAATTATGGGCGTGTTGGCGTTAACCGCGAGGCATGTTGGGCGGCATACATCGCCAAGGAACATTATCGCATTGACGATTGTTGTTCTTTTGCTCGTCGAACCTCGGCTTTTGCGCGATGACGTTGGCTTCCAGTTGTCCGTTGCGGCAACGATTGGGTTGATTGCGTTGACCGATCGCATCGCCTCACGACTGAAGATGATTCCGACCACGTTTGGTATCCGTGAGTCGTTAGCAAGCACGATTGCGGCGACGATCGCGACGGTATCGATCGTGTTGCTCTCGTTTGGAAAGCTCTCGATTGTTGCCCCACTCGTGAACCTTCTCGTTCTCCCATTTGTGCCGTATGCGATGGCGTTGGGCGCGGCTGCGATCGCGCTTTCCTCGATTGGTTCTTCGTTGGGTGTATGGATTGCGTTACCGGTGTGGACGGTGTTGGTAACGATGACGGAAATTATTGCCACCGCATCACGTATTCCGTTTGCCTCGATCATGATCTCGCCAATCCTCGGAGCAGGAATTGTGATTCT
>JBBUEW010000032.1:0-8830 GCA_038078095.1 Patescibacteria group bacterium
GAAGCAATCCACTCGAGTAGATTGCTTCGTCGGGATTACCCTCCTCGCAATGACGGGATTTGATTACTTCATGTTACAATCCTCGCATATGCAGGGTGCACAAGGCGGAAATGCGGCGGGGTTGTTGTGGGAAGTGGGCGGGGACGTTTTGCGATTTCCTGCTTGGTGGTACGGAAGGGGACTTTTGAATGCGGCAAAATATTTATCGACGTTTGTGCAGGGGTATTCACGATCCCTCGGGCTTATGGTGTGGGTGAAGAATGTTTTTACCCCGATGTTTGGACGCTACGACTGGCAGAGCCGCATCATTAGTGTGTTCATGCGTTTGGTGAATATCGTGGGCCGAGGATTTGCGGTGTTCATGGTGGCGATCATCGCAACACTGATCTTTGTGCTGTACACACTCTTACCGGCGGTGGCGGCGGTGTTTGCGCTCTACCACGCAGCTGCGCTGTTTTCCGTATGAGCCTCGACCTTGCGGATTTGATGCAGAACGATGTGGCGGATGCGGGTATTCCCGGTGTTTTGATTGATGGACATTTTTGGTATTGGGACGGGGTGATTGATGCTGATGCCATTGCCTATCGGGCACAAGCAAGAGGAATTACGAAAATGTTGCGCATCGTCGGTGCGATCGGCGCGGTGTTATCGTTCGTTATCTTCCTGATCGGCATCGTGACTGTGCATGCCACGGATCTTCTGACGTTGTCGTTTTGGACAACGCCACACATCGATCTCTTTGCCTTCTGGATCGGTATTTTGTTTACCTGTTTCATTTGGTACAAAACGCGCTCGATTGCGGAGATGAATGCAGAGATTCCGCGGATCAAACATAACCCTCCCGAAAAGACGGCGATTCCGTCACTCGCCGCGACGAGCATGAAGAACGGTATGTTTTGTGCGTTGACGGACGATGCAGTGACTGCGCTCGAGGATGCCTTCGACCTTGCGCAGAAATCGAATCACGCAGATGTCAGTGCACTCCATATGTTTGCTGGTGCGACGAGTGACCGGGATGTTCGTGTGCTCTTTGCTCGTCTTGGTGTGTCACTCGCCGCCGTGATCGATCCGCTTCGTCGCAAGATGGCAGCGTTGCCTACCGGGGAGACCGGTTTCCGTTTGCCCGCGATCACTGTTGTGCGCGACGCATTTTTTGCGGCAGCGACGCATAACGTTCCACGGGTGGCAGCGCTTGATGTGTTTGCGGCATGTTACGAAGCGGATGAGTTTTTGCAGGAAGTATTTTTTGCCGCCGGCGTTGATCACGATGCGTTTCAAAATGCTCTGGCGTGGTTGCGCATTCAAGATGCTTTGCGGCGTCGCTATCAGGAGTTCCGCAAAGCAGCATCGCTCAAGCCTACGGGAAACATGGATCGTGCCTACACCGCTGTTGCCACACCATTTCTCGACGGTGTCTCGGAAGATCTCACACGCGATGCGGTATATGGTCGTCTTGGTTTTTGTGTCGGGCGTGAGTTTGAAATTACGGCGGCGCTGCGGGCCATTGAGGGCGGACGACAGAGTGTGGTGTTGGTGGGGTCGCCGGGCGTGGGCAAAGGATCAATCATTGATGGTATTGCGGAATTGATGGTGGCGGAGCGCGTGCCAGATATTTTGAAAGATAAGCGTCTGCTCAAATTAAATGTGGCGCACATCGTGAGTGCGCAAGGAGGGAATGGGGCCGAGGAACGTCTCCTCTTCGCGTTACAAGAGGTGGCGATGAGCGGCAACATTGTGTTGGTGATCGAAAATATTCATGAACTCGTCGGCATCGGTGGATCGATTGATTTGTCGTCGATTTTGGCTGGGGAGTTAGAAAAGGGATACACATTTGTGTTGGCAACGGCCACGCCGAGTGGCTACGTTGATAAATTAGAACGATCGAGCCTGGGGCCAAAGTTGCAGCGTATTACTGTGGACGAACCGGAACGAAATCTGGCGATTCAAATTGTGGAATCGCACGCTGGCATGATCGAGTCGCAGAACGGTGTGGCGTTTACCTATCAAGCGATCGCTGCCTGTATCGATCTTGCAACTCGCTACCTCCACGACAATGTCCTCCCAACATCGGCGCTGGAGATTGCTCGTGATGCGGCATTTGTTGTTGGAAAAAAGCCAAAAGAAGGACCGGTGTCGTGGGTAACGCGTGAAGATGTCGCGGCGCGTGTTTCTGAGAAGTCGAAAGTTCCGGTGACGTCGGTGTCACAAGATGAAGGACAAAAGCTTCTCCAGCTTGAATCGCGATTGCACGAGCGCGTGGTTGGCCAAGAGCAAGCGATCAAGGCAATTTCGTCAGCCCTTCGTCGTGCCAGAACTGAGCTGCGATCTGGCAGTCGGCCAATGGCGAACTTTTTGTTCCTTGGTCCGACGGGTGTGGGAAAAACTGAACTCGCGAAGACAACATCGGAAGTGTATTTCGGAAACGAAAATGCCATGGTGCGTTTTGATATGTCGGAATACCAAGATCAAGCATCGGTGGCGCGTTTGATCGGCGGAAACGGTCAGGCGGGTTTGCTGACCGAGGCAATTCGTCGCGCGCCGTTCTCGCTTCTTCTCCTCGACGAGCTTGAAAAAGCCCATCCCGATATTTTGAATTTGTTCTTGCAGGTGATGGATGATGGACGGTTGACCGATGGACTCGGTCGCACGATTGATTTCACAAACGTCATTTTGATTGCAACGTCGAATGCCGGAACGCAGTTTATTCAAGACGAGGTGAAGAAGGGGACGGACCTCGTCGCGATCAAAACGGCGCTGATGGAAAATGAACTTCGACAAATTTATCGTCCAGAGTTTTTGAACCGTTTTGACGACGTCATCGTCTTTACGCCACTGACGGCGGATGATGTGGCAGCGATTGCTTACTTGATGGTGAATAAGATTGAAGAGCGGATTAAGGCGAAAGGCTTGTCCTTCCGTATTGACGATGAGGCGATCCATGAGCTTGCGGCGCTTGGGTACGATCCCAAGTTCGGTGCGCGCCCGCTGCGTCGCGTGCTCCAAGAACGTGTGGAAAACGTTATTGCGGAGCGTATTTTGCAAGGAGACGTCGGACGTCGCGATACGGTGGTGTATCGCAAAGGAGGCGAGGTGACGGTGGAAAAAGCGGCCGCATTGTGATGAAATGCTCGGCATGACCCCCACAATCCTGTACGAAGATAATCACGTCATTGCGGTGCGCAAGCCGCATGGACTTTTGGTGCAAGGTGACGATACTGGCGATCCAACGTTGATTAACGAGGTGCGATACTTTTTGAAGCAACGCGAGAATAAACCGGGAAATGTTTTTCTGGGCATGGTGCATCGTCTCGACCGTCCCGTGGGCGGCGTCGTTATTTTTGGAAAGACGAGTAAGGGTGCGGCGCGATTGTCCGAGCAGTTTCGGAGTCGTGGAGTGGAGAAGGTGTATTGGTGTGTGGTGGAGGGAGGAGTTGGGCGAAGGGGCGAGTTGGGCGAAGGGGGCGTTGTGAAACAGTGGCTACTGAAAGATGAACAGCGAAACGTCGTGACGGCGTTTGATCACGAGGTACCGAATGCACAGTATGCGGAAACGGCATGGAAGGTGATGAAAGAACTCGGTGATGATCGATGGCTCATCGAGGTGAGACCGAAGACCGGACGACCACATCAAATTCGTCTTGCGATGAAGACGATCGGCATGCCGATTGTGGGTGATGTAAAATATGGAGCGAATGACCCCCTCCAGCTCCCCCTTGGTAAGGGGGAGGGACGCAGCTGCATCGCACTCATGGCGCGAGCGTTGAGTTTTGATCATGTGGTGACGAAGGAACGAATGACGGTGATTGCGGAGCCGGAGTTGGAGATTTTTTATGGCTAAACGTGTTCTCTTGGGGATGTCCGGTGGGGTCGACAGTAGCGTGTCGGCGGTGTTGTTGTTGGAACAGGGGTACGAGGTGATTGGGGGATTCATGAAGAACTGGAGTGAGGAGATTTTCGCTGACAGCCTTAACCAAGCGAGCGCTAGCGAGCGATTAACCGCTTTAACCGACACCGTTACCGAATGCACATGGCGTACCGAACGACGGGATGCGATGCGCGTGGCGGCACAGTTAGATATTCCGTTTCACACGTTCGATTTTGAAAGCGAGTATCGAGCAAAAGTGTACGAATACATGATTGAGGAGTATCGATTGGGTCGAACACCAAATCCCGACGTGCTGTGCAACAAGTACATGAAGTTCGATCTTTTTTTACGCGAGGCCGAAAAGTTGGGGTGTGAAGCTATTGCAACGGGTCACTATGCGCGTCGCATCGATGATGAACAGGGAGTTGCGCATCTTCTTGCCGGTATCGATGCCAATAAGGATCAGAGTTACTTTCTTTGTCAGCTCACGCAGGAGCAACTGCAACGATCGCTTTTCCCGATTGGTCACTTACAGAAATCGGCGGTGCGACAGATTGCGCGCCAACATCATCTTGCGGTTGCCGAGAAGAAAGATAGTCAAGGGATTTGTTTTGTCGGGCAGGTGGACATGCAGCAGTTTCTTGAAGCTCGAATTCCGTCGCACGAAGGAAATATTGTCACAACGAATGGAAAAGTTTTGGGGCACCATCGTGGATTTGAGTTTTATACGATCGGTCAGCGTGGAGGGCTTGGCATTGGTGGTGGAACGCCGTTGTACGTCGTCGATCGTCGACCAGAAACAAATGAGGTGGTTGTGGCGATGGGTGCAGACGATCCGGCACTTTTTCGATCCGATCTTGTGGCCAGCGGTCTCGTCGAAACTGTTCCCGGCGCCATCGACTCGCGTTTGAACACTCCAATCACCGCTCGCATTCGTTACCGTCAACCACTTGCGCGGTGTGTGATTAGTAAGATCCCCCTCCTTACCAAGGAGGGGCTAGGGGAGGTCTCTGATCCCAATCACATTCGCGTTCACTTCGATACCCCTCAGCGCGCCATCGCCCCCGGACAATTTGTCGCATTTTACGACGGGGAAGAGATGATTGGCAGTGCGGTGATTCAAAACTAAGTTTTAAAACTTAGTTTTGAAATATATCTAAAAACACAACGACCTCGGCGCGTCGTTGCGCAAAAGTCGTTCGTAGTGTGTGAGGTTGGCCACGGGGGAAACCCTTGCTTGTCTCCAAGAAAGGGCCGACACAACAGTGGAAACCCCGGAGGGGTTCTCCGCGCAGCGCGCCAGAAGACTTCGTGAGACTTCTCTCGAGCGCGCGAGCGAGTGTCCTTGCTCCGTCTTCGCCCTGCTTAGGACGATCGGTCGGTTTCCCGACCTTGATGGCGACAAGCTGTATTTCGGATACGACGGTGTTGTGTCTACCCCCAGTCCATCGATCCAACCAGCGAGGTGATGGTAACAAACGAGGAGAAAAATTCTAGTCTCAACGCGTAGCGGACCGTCTCCCAGGGGAGCCGGTCCGCGTTCGTCGTGGTCGTGATGGGAGATTGCCTAGCAGTAGCCCTGTGCCCCGACGATCTTCTCGAGGTACTGCCGAGCGAGTTGCTGCATGGCGTTGTGCTCCCGAGAGTGCTCGCGGTAGTCGAGCTGTCCCGTGAGACGTCGGGGCATGGTGTCCCAGGCCGCACGGGTGCGTTCCATGGACCGTCTCAGTGCCGCTTCGGGTGTGTCGATGGTCCCTCCGTGCCAGTTAAGGTGGAAACGTACCAACTTGCTGGCGAACGGCGTACCGAGAGCGGGGAGCTGGAGAACGCGCAGGAGATCGTTGAGCGCGGCGATCTTCTTGGGACCGCAGTTGTCGCAGCGTGCCCGAAGTTCGGCCGGCGTCAGCTCGATGAACTGCCAGGCTTCCACCCACGCGAGTCCTTCGAGCCAGCGGCTGAGCATGGTGTCGGGTCGGCCGGCTGGTGTTGTACGCTCCCAGTCCAGGATGTGGGCGAAAGGCCAGAGCGGCAGCTTGAGACGCTGCAGGATGCCGAGCTCCTCGGCCTTGTCGATGGTGAGCGGTTCACGCGGAAGGGGGGGCGGTGGCACGGTGGCTTTTCTCCTTGTGCCGTCGGGGGACGGCAACGGGAGATAGTATCAAAAGGAGAGAATAAATCTAGTCAAACGTGCAGCGGACCGGCCTGTGAGGGCCGGTCCGCGTCGTTCGTCGTCTAGAACGGAATGTCGTACGGGTCGTCATCTTCGACGGGAGCGTTCCCCTTCTTTTTCTTCTTGACGTACGGCGGTCCTTGCCTGTTCAGGCGTGGACCGAGGACATCACGGAGTACTCGGAGGTAGCCGCCGCGGCCGAAGCTGCTGACGTAGGCTCGATGACCCTCGCGCTGCTTGGGAAGCAGACTACGCTCGATCTCGAGGAGACGTCTGCGATAGATGCCGTTCACGCGGATTCGTCCCCGCATGATCGCCACACCCGGAAGATCGACGATCCCGCCCCAACCCCGTTTGGTTTTCTCGGGGTTGAGCACGAAGCCGTGGCGGAGGACGATGCCCTCGATGATGGCTTCGAGCTCTTTGGGGAACTCGTCGTCCACGTACGAGAAGCACATGTCGTCACCGTACCGGGTGTACCAGAACCTCCGCAGTGCTCCGGGGAAGGAGCAGTCTTGGAAGTAGACGAGAACCTCGCGCTTCTCGGGATCTGGACGGTGGAACTCGACCCACGACCTCGGTTGGAGCGGATGACCAGGATCGCCGGGACGCTGAGTTTCTTCGTAGTCCCGCATGCCCGGCTCATGACCCCATGAGTATGGTGCGCCGACCGCCATGCAGAGGTCTTCGTCGAGGCGTTCGAGCATGGCGTTGAAGATCTCCGGCGCAACCGGTGCTCCTTGCTCCAGTCGTCCGCGATACGTCCACAACCGTGCTACCAACCATGCCAGATCCTCGTTCACGCCCTTGCGGACGAGGTACGAGACGATGTGGAGGGTAGAGATGGAAGGGAACGCATCTTGGATGTCGATGCGGAAGCTCGACCGACCGTTGCGGTGCGGCTTGGCGTTCTCGATGATCGAACAGCCGCGGCCGAACGCCGTCGCGACCCACCGATTCGTCGGCCTGGGGAAGATGCCCATGGCCGCACGTTGGAACATGCGAAGTTCCTCGTTCGGCGAATACACACGCTTCTCGTCGCCCTTCTTGGACTTCCGCACATGGCGGTCCCAGGAGGGCGCGGGGTTGCGCATGATGCGCTGGAGCGTGGCGAGGCGTTCGTCTTCCAAGAGCCACCGGACGGACGGGCTGTACTGATATTTTTCATCGCGGAGTGCAGCGATCGCCTTGGGCCAACGCACGTGGAGTGCGTTGATGAAGTCCCGTCCAGGAAGTGCCCAGGCAGGAAACAGACGGCTTCGTCGAGCCATGATTCCTCCTAGGGTGAAATTCACTGAGTGACCAAATGTAAAGGGGCGAACTAGTATGCCTTTCTTTACACCGACACGGTACTTCAGCGAGGGCTGCGGACGCGACGGCAAAGCCTGTCGCGCTGGAACAACCAACGACGTCGCAGTCGTCGGCGAACGGCGCTGAATCGTGGCAGGAGGCCTCGACTCACCACCGACCCCGCTAGCCGGTTCGTACACGCGTGCCCCGCTTGGGACACTGGCCAGCAGAACTGGCCCTGGCGACATGCTGTGGCGAACGGATGCGTTTACGAAAGGATTCGCCGAGCCTGATGCTTCCGACGATCCTGACGATCTGCCATCCGCCCGAGGTTCCCTGGGCACCGTGTCTTGTCATCCCGGGTTCCACCAGCGTCGGGTAGAGTCCCAAGAAAAAGAGGGGAAGGCAAGGAATGGGGTGGAGGGAAAGAGAGTGAAGTGAGTCTTTGAAGGGTTTGGGAGTGAAGGGATCTTTGGAGGGGTTTAATCAGTCATCCTGAGGCAACTGCCGAAGGATCTCCGTCGGTGTGGTGTTCATCGGCGCCGAGGAGGAAGGGGGTGTCTTTTGAAAAAGTGGGGTCTCCTTAACGCAACTCATTTGCGTTAAGAGGCCGGGGGCGAGGATGAGTGAGACACTCCATCGATGGTGAACATCGTCACGTCTTTGTTTCACCTCATTTCTTTTTCATTTCATCTTTCATTAAACAAAACGATCTCACATAAGATTACGCGTCGATTTTCGCGACACTAAAGGTGTGTACTTCGAAGAAAAATGAATACCCCTACACCTGACGAAGAACACGATACCTGCGAGAGATTCTTCGCTATCGCTCAGGATGACTGAAGGTTGCCATTACTTTCACAACCTTTTCTAAAGATCACCTCCCCTCCCATCACAACTCTCAAAGATTCATTTCATTTTCGTTGAAACGACGAAGCTCCCGATGCTCGTCCGGCGCGTCGTGGCGCTGGAGAGGATCGGGAGCTCGTGGTGTCGTGGGATGGACGTGTCACCTTGGTAGGATGTCCGGGTGGATCCGGGTTACTGGCCACTCGATGATGGATGTGTGTCGTCCAGTGGGAGGTCCTTCGGGTCGGCAGGCTGGACGAGGGACGAGAACGGTGTCCCCGATCTTCGCCGAGCCGTCGGCCTGCAGGTTGTACCGCGTGGGCCAGTCACCACACATACCATCGGCGAAGGCGATGAAGTGATCGTCCTGCGGTCGAATTTCGATCAGTTCGACGAGCCAGTAGCCCTGGGCGACGATGCATTCGAGAACGCGTCGCGCCGTGGAACGCCAGTCGTCAATTGTGACGCCGAGGGACGTGCGTACGATGTTCAGCATGGCGAGCATCTCTGCACTGTTCTCACGGGTCACGTGGTCGTACACAATGCGCTGGAGATCGTCCAGCAGCTTCGCGTCGCCCGCGAACCTTCCGCACTTCCGCATGCCGGCCCGGAAGGCCAGGACTGCATAGAAGTATTGTTCGGCAGATGCCACGGTG
>JBBUEW010000033.1:0-1005 GCA_038078095.1 Patescibacteria group bacterium
TATCTGCATCTCTGCAAACATCTCGCGCTCAGCCGCGTGCATTGAGCGAAGCTCAGACCGAACTTCGCCGATCCCTGTTGCCGCTCTCCGTTCGGTCATATGCCCGCAGTATACAACAATCGCCGCTCAAATTTGGCGGCGACTGCAAGGCTTAGCGTTCGCGAGTGATTATTGCCTGATTGGCATCACGATATACAGATATTTTTCGTCCGGCATGTCGGCGGGAAGGAGGACGCACGGATTCATGGCGTCGATAAGCTTGAGAACGATCTTGTCCGAGGTTAGTGCGTTCACGCCGTCGAGGAGATACCGGAAGTTGAGAACGACCGAATTTGCGCTCCCGGTCACTTCGCCTTCGATTGATACGATGTTTTCGCCACGGCCAACGTCGGTTGCCGACAATGTTAACGATTTATCTACAGGATTCACCTCGAGCCGCACATCGAAGAGACCGACTTTTGAGAAAAGGCTCGTGCGTTTCACGGCCTGCGCAAAGGCGCCTTTCCCCACAATAATCTCGGTTGTGGATGTTTTGGGGATAATTTGACGATAGTCGGGATAAACGCCTTCGATCGTTCGAGAAGAGAGTTCGACGGTGCCGTAACGGAAAACGATCTGACTCTCGGTGAGCTCGACGTCGATATTTTCTGGCGTTTCAGCGTTGTCGCGGAGGACACTCAAAATGCGACGAAGCTCTGCGAGTGTTCGAGATGGCACGATCGCGCGCCGCTCACCCTCGGCGTGTTCTCCAAGTGCAATAATCTTCTCACCGAGTCGGTAGCTGTCGGTTGCCGCAAGTACGAGCTGCTTGTTGAGACCATCGAAGTGCATCGAGACACCGGTGAGTGCTTGTCGTGCCTCGTTCGTTGCGACCGCAAACAATGTCTGGCCAAGGGCAGCGTCGAGGGCGTTGGCGGGGATAGTGAACCGAACGCCACCAGTGACCGGAGGGATGAGCGGGAACTCGTTTGAAGCAAGACCGTTAATTTTGGTTTTTGTTTTGTC
>JBBUEW010000034.1:0-8380 GCA_038078095.1 Patescibacteria group bacterium
ATCAAGATCGGCGTATTCCTCAACAAGTGGCGATTGTTCCTGTGTGATCAGCGCGTAGGCCAAACTCTTGTTAAAGGCATCAAGCGACTCGGCACGAACCGTGTCCATACCCACGTTAATCGCAGCTGTCCCCACCACTACAACCACCATCGCCACATGCATCATGGCGCGGTTCGTTAAAAGAAACATCGCCTTGTTCTTGGCAGGTCGGTACCAGTGTGCCAATTGTCGACGCGTGCCAAATGTCAGTCGGTAGATGGGAACAAAAACGACCGACAACACCAATTTGGCGATCGGCCGAACAATCACGGCAAGAAGCCGCGCGCTACGAATCAACCCCGCCTTCGCCGCCAACAGGCTGCGAACGAGAAGGAGACCGAAACGGACAAAAAAACGAGATAAAGAAGTACTCACACCGATTACCATCGTATCAAAACTCAGGTTGCTCGACAAGAAAAAGGTGAAATTCTTGGCGAACCTTCGCGCTATTATTGACGCCGTTTCTGCAATCGTTATACTGTGCAAACTTCATTGTTGATCCCCCCTATGGCTACCCACGTCATCCAGCAAGTCAGCGATAATTTGATCAAAATTACCGTCACCGTTCCCAAAGATAAGGTTGCCGACGCCCTGCAGGAGGCTGCAAAAACCATCTCCCAGGTAGTGAACATCCCAGGATTCCGTCCTGGTGCCGCCTCGTACGACGTCGTGAAGCAACGCGTGGGTGAAATGAAGATTCTCGAGGAAGCGTCCGAGGAGCTCATTCGCGCTTCCTTCCTCGCAGCAATGATCGAAGAAGATCTGGACGTTGTGGGCGCTCCGCATTTTACGATGGACGTCATGGTGCCCGGCGAAGACCTGGTGTACAGCGCCGAGGTTGCGCTCATGCCAAAGATTCAGAAACTTGCCGACTACACCAAACTTACCGTCGCCCCAGAGTCGACCGATCCGACCGCCGAAGTTATCGCTGAGGCCAAGAAGGATCTTGCTCGCATGCAAACAAAAGAAGTCCGAGCTCTTGCTGGTCACACACTGGCCACGGGCGACAAGGCTGTCGTGAACCTCACCATGAAAAAGGGAGGCGTTGTGCTCGAAGGCGGCGAAAGCCAAAACCACGGCATCTACACCCACGAGACGTACTACATCGAGGGATTCGTTGATCAGATTCTCGGTCTTGCCGAAGGCGCTGAAAAAATATTCACTCTGAAATTTCCAAAAGATCATTATCAGAAGCATCTTGCTAACACCGACGTTGACTTCGTGGTCCGCCTGAACGAAATCTTCACCTTGGAAACGCCGGCAATCGACGACGAGTTCGCCAAACGTCTCGGGTTAGAAAATACGGAGGCACTGGAAACGAAGCTCAAGGAAAACCTCGCCATGGAAGGAGCCTTGACCGAAAAGCGTCGCCAGGAAAAAGCGTGCCTCGATTTGCTTGCGCAGAAATCTGAATTCGACAACATCCCAAACATCCTCGTGAACCAAGAAATCGATCGCATGCTGCAAGAGCTCGAGCATTCGATCGGCGAGAACGGCATGGAGCTCAAGGATTACCTTCGATCGGTGGGGAAGAGCGTCGCTGAAATCAAACTCGACTTCACACCAACAGCTCTCACCCGCGTAAAAGTTGCACTCATCATCCGTGACGTCGCCAAAAAAGAAGATATTACCGCCGACGCCGCAACCGTCGATGCCGAGCTCGACAAAATCGCCGAGCGCATGGGCGAAAACAACGAATACCGCGAACGCATCTACTCCCCCGAGTACCGCGAGTTCGTCGAATCCCAAGTGCGCAACCGCGCCGTCGTCGATCACATCATGAAGGCGATGGTCCGATAACTTTCATCCCAATAGGCGAGGCCCTGTGCCTCGCTTTTTGGTTTGCTGGTGGTAAAATCGCTCCACAGAAGAGTCTGCAAACTTGAGGTCGCAATTTGTGACCTCAAGTTGAGAAGGAAGGTGCCGCCGACTATATGTACTCGTCTCCGCGATCTTGCGCTTGATAACTCGGCAATTCGTCGCAAAATAGAATCGCTCGAAAAACATTACGACGAGCAGTTCAAAATTGTTTTTGATGCCCTCCACCGAATGTTTGCAGACGACGCCCAAAAGCCCAAAATCGGATTTCAAGAAAAGTAACCTGGGTCGACACTTGCTCTTTTGTTTCACAAAACGAAAACCGAGCCCACGACGTATCGGGCTCGGCTCGTGAACAGCTTCGTGCTAGGCGGACGGAGTCAGTACTGCCCGCCCAGTCCCTGGCTGTGCTCGTGAATGAAGCGGAGTGCTTCCCTCACGGTACGGCGGCCGTACAGCTCGCCGTACGCCTCGGCGTGGTTACACGCCTCCACAACCTCCACGTCGACGAGGTCGCCGTAGCGATCGCGCCAACTGTCCGCGCGTCGCATGAAGATCGTCCGGATGGCGTTTACCCGGCACACTTCCTGCATAGCGGCCCCGAAGCTCTTCTTCTCTGCCGCCGCCCACTCCTTCTTCCGCTCCTCCGAGCGCTCCGATGGAATTTGCTTGCCGTATCCTTCGGAAGGACAGCAGGCACACACCACCGAGTAGTTGAAGCTGCGGCGCTCTCCGGAGTAACGGAACGACATCTGCGCCCGCGTGGTGGTGAGTCTCGTCGTCCAAAGCACGAAGGCGAACTCAGGCATCTTCTTGCTCCGAAGAAGCACGAGGGCGTCGCCGGTCGTCGGGATATCGATGAGCTCGACGTCTTCGGCAAACACTGCGCAGCGAACGACGCGATGGATGGACTCTCGCGGGTCAGTGATGGACATGGTTGTCTCCCTTTGTTTGAACTGTGGTTGGGTAACGGAATGGACTTTGTGTTTTGGGTTGCTCGAGTTTTTCGCCGAAATCAGCAATCACTCTCGAACGACCCAGAATAACGGAAATGGGGCTTTCTGTCCACAGTGTATTGACTCGATATTCAGTAATTAGCCTTTAAATGTGGACAATTCTGTTGTTGATGCATAGTTGACAACTCATTTTTTATCAGGAATAATGCCGGGATGCCGAGGACTGCATTGGGGAAATTGGGGTTTAGCCAAAAAGAAAGCGACATTTATCTCGCTCTGCTTCAGCATGGAAAGATGGCTCCGGCGGAAATTGCAAAAATCACACACATTAGCCGACCAACGGTATATAGCGTCTCAAAAGAACTCGTGAAAAAGGGCGTTGTTTTGGAGGATCTGGGAGGATCGTCGCGGACCCTCGTCGCCAAAAAACCAGAGGACCTCGCGATTCTTGTTAACCGCGAACAAAAAGCGCTTGATACAAAAAAAGAGCTCGTCCAGTCTGCAATTGTCGAGCTGCAAAGCATCGCCCAAAGCTCAAAATATTCGATCCCAAAAATCGTCTTTATCGCAGAGGAGGAGGTTGAATCCTACCTCTATAAACAAGCACCCGTCTGGAACGCGAGCATTCGGGATCGCAAAACTGTTTACTTGGGGTTCCAAGATCCCAGCCTCGTTCTTCACTATCAAGAATGGATCGACTGGTATTGGCAACAACCGAACCCACCTTTGTTGCAGCTCTTGAGTAACGAATCAAATATCGAAACCGCGATGCAAACAAAGGGGTACCGCAACCGACAAATCCGATTCTGGTCTGGCGCATCCGCGTTCACTGCAACCACTTGGGTGATGGGGGATTATGTGGTTATGATGAATACGAAACATCATCCGTTTCACCTTATCGAACTCCACGATGCAATGATGGCGGAGAACCTTCGACAGTTGTTCGCTGGCATTTGGAAAAGTCTTGATTAAACCCTATGCGCTTCGGAGCACATGTGTCAGCGGCGGGAGGATTGTGGAAGGCTGGGCCAGCCGGGAAGGAGTTGGGGTGTGAAATTATTCAAATCTTTTCCCGTTCTCCGCAGATGTTCCAAGCGAAGCCGATTACCGGCGAAGACGCGGCGAAGTTTCAATCGTCGATGAAGGAAAATAACATTGAAGACGTATACATCCACGCGCCGTACATCATCAATTTGGCGTCAGCAAAAAACACCACGCGCTTTGGCTCGGTAAAAATTCTCCGCGAGGAGCTCGAACGGGGAACGCAAATCGGCGCGAAAGCCATCATGTTCCACCCAGGATCAGCAAAAGACGTGGGACGAGAGGCGGGAATCGATATGGTCGTCAAAGGACTCGATCGAATCATGGATGGGTACGAAGGGTCGTGCCAACTACTTATTGAGATTTCGGCTGGTGCCGGCGAGGTGATGGGGGATCAGTTTGAAGAGATTGCAGAATTCATCGACAAAGCTGAACGTGGCAAAGAAATCGGCGTGTGCTTTGATACCCAGCACGCCTTTGCGTCGGGATATGATCTCCGCACAAAGGAAGACGTCGACGCAACATTTAAAGCATTCGATAAAACCATCGGTCTCAAGAAACTCGTCGCCAGCCACTGCAACGACAGTAAGGTGGAGTTCGACGCACACAAAGATCGTCATCAACACCTTGGCCACGGCTTCATCGGCGTCGACGCGTTTAAATATATCGTCGAACATCCCAAACTCCAACACATCGACCTCATCCTCGAGACGCCGTTCAACGGCGAGGAAGAGAAGGGGAGTCGCGAAGAGGACATCGCGCTCCTCAAGAAATACCGAGGATAAATATGTCCGATCACGTTGCCATCATGAACCCATCATGGAAGTTGATTCCGAAGATTTTGTCTGGCGAGAAAACTATCGAGTCCCGGTGGTATCAAACACGACGGGCGCCGTGGGATGGCCTTCGAGTAGATGATCGAGTCTTCTTTAAAGGTTCCGGAAAGTTTGTTACCGCCACGGCTCGCGTTGCCGAAGTACTGCAATTTCAAATCGAGACGCTTCGTGACGCAGAACAAATCGTGAAAAAATACGGAGAGGAAACATGTCTCGTGAATCCTAACCCTCGTACCTGGGGGAAGTTACCGAAGTACTGCGTTTTGGTTCGGCTCAAAGATCCCGCCGTCGTCAAAAAACCGTTCGCGATTGATAAAAGGGGATTCGGAACGGGCGCAGCTTGGCTGATGGTAAAAGATATTGATCAGGTTCGCGTATGAAGACGCCAATAACAGTAAAACCAAACGCAAAGAGGAGCGGTGTTGAGGAAGCTGGTGGCGCTATCGTCGTATTCGTGAAGTCTGCGCCTATCGACGGCAAGGCGAATAGCGAAGTCGTTCGTTTACTCGCAAGGTACTTTCGTGTTCCGCAGTCGTCCGTCATTATACGGCGCGGCGGAAAAGGTCGACAAAAACTTGCGGAAATCGTCGGAAAATAATCTGTCCACACGTTACGCTTGTCACAAAAATTTCATCGAGTATGCTCGGAAGCAAGAGGCTCCTCTGCCGGAACTCCAGCGGCAGAGGAGCTGACCATCTCCAGGGCTTTTTGCCCTGGATTTTGTTATGGTTTATCGATTCCTCCGTCGGTAAATGGATGGCACCGCAGGATTCGCCACGCGCCCCTACCGAGACCGTGCACGACTCCGTATTTCATCACCGACTGTCGGCAATATTCGGAACAGCTCGGGTAAAACGGACAATAGCCGTGCGGATAGGCGCCGCGCATCGGACCGTGATCAAAAGAAAGCGTTCGTTGGTACAGAACAATGGGGAGGGTAACAATTTTTCGAAACACGCTCATAAAAGCTTCGCCCGATGAAGCGTGCTGCGAAGCTTCTTCTCCTTTTCCTGGTAGTCGAGGAGGAGCGATGGTTTTGCGGTGAGGAGGAGCACATCGAATCCCGGCCTTACCTCGGCCATCATCAATCGAAGGATTTCTCGATACTGTCGACGAACACGGTTACGATCAACAGCGCTCTTGCTCACCTTCGTCCCCACCACCACCGCAAAACGCGAAACGTTGAGACTATTCTTTGTAGTCTTCACGCCGCACGCCGAATCAAAAGCACCGGCTTTCGATTTAAGGACGCGGGCGATGTCGGTAGTTTTTCGCAAGCGATATTTTGTTGGGAGCATAGTTGGCGTGTGAACAAATACTTTCCGACCAGTTTCGGTGCGCGATCGAAGACGGGATCGTCAAGGCGTACTGCATGGTACGCCGTCGATCACGTCGAGGAGCAAGCCGAAAATGGGCGAAATTATTTGTTCACATCATAACAAAAACCGACCTCACGGCCGGCTTTTGTTTAAATGCCTTTAACGGGGGCGAGCAGTGACGGTAAGGCGCTTTCGGCCTTTTGCGCGTCGGCGCTTCAAGACGATGCGGCCATCCTTCGACTTCATGCGCTTTCGAAAACCGTGCACTTTTGCGCGCTGCCGCTTTTTCGGCTGATACGTTCGCTTTGGCATAAGTGGCAAAAGGTTACGCCCCTGAGTATAACATGTCAATAAAATCCGCGAACCTGAGAGAATCTTTCGTCAGACCCCTCCTCCGCGCCCATAGTCGAGGTGTGCCGCAGCACAAAATTTTTCTCTCGCCGTCCACATCCAAACAAAAACCGATCGCTCGGCGATTTTCTCAGGAATGTGCATAACATCGGTACCTTATCCCCACTTTTTGTACACTTATCCACACTTTCATCCACTTTAAGAGAAAATCGGCACCTTTCCCCCCTGTGGACAGTTGGCTATGATGTGGCCAGTCGTCAGTCCCGACAGAGCATTTAGCCCCTGTCGTCGTTGGTTGGTTTCTATGAATACTCACGAGCTATGGGAAGCGGTCTTGGGCGAGATGGAGCTCAAAGTGAGTAAGGCGCATTTTACAACGTGGTTTCAAAAAACATTCGTCAGCGAATATCGCAGCGGCGAGGTCGTGATTGGCGTTCCCAACACCATTACCCAGCAATGGTTAAGCAAGAAACACCACCGCGACATTTTGGAAACCATCCAGAACATCACGAACCAAGCCGTGCGGAGCCTCACCTACCGCATCGAATCCCGCAGTACCGCCCCACAGCCGCTCGTATTAGAAGAGAAGAAGCCAGCGATCCCGCAGGAACAGATTGAGGATTACGGCTTTGTGTCCGTCGGTATTAACGCCGAAACGGGCGGGAGCGGCACGATCACCGTCAATCCGAGCTACACCTTTCAAACATTCGTCGTTGGCAAACAGAACGAGCTCGCACACGCCGCCGCTCAAGCCGTCGCCGCTCAACCAGGAGGCACATACAACCCGCTCTTCATTTATGGCGGTGTTGGACTTGGCAAAACCCACCTTCTGCACGGTATTGCCAACGAAATGCGTCGCCGAAACCCGAGCGTCCGCATCCTCTATGTGACGTGTGAGCGTTTCACGAACGATTTCATCAACGCCATTCGGTCGGGAAAAGGAAAAGAGTTTAAAGATCGCTACCGGAACGTGGATCTCCTTTTGATTGACGACATTCAGTTCATCACTGGCAAGGAGGGGACACAGGAAGAATTCTTTCACACGTTTAACGCGCTCCACCAAGATCAAAAGCAGATCGTCATCTCTTCCGATCGTCCACCAAAGTCGATCGCCAGCCTGGAAAAGCGCCTGCAGTCGCGTCTGGAGTGGGGAATGCTTGTGGACGTTGGGTTGCCGGACCTTGAAACCCGCATCGCCATTCTTGGCCGCAAGTGTATCGAGAAGGCATTTCCTCTCGACCGCGAAATTCTGCACTACGTTGCCTCGAACATCTATTCAAACGTCCGAGAGCTCGAGGGCGCACTCAATAAAATCATCGCCGTTCACCAGTTCCGCAACATTCAACCGACGCTCGACACCATCAAACCGGTCATCGCGAGCTTTGAATCAGAAAATGTTCGCAAAACCGTCACCCCGCGCCAACTCATCTCGATCGTTTCCGAGTATTTTGACATTACGATCGACGACATTCTGGGAAAGTCGCGCGAGAAAAAGCTCGCTTTCCCGCGTCAGATCATCATGTATTTGATGCGCGAAGAGATGAAGACATCCTATCCCGCCATCGGTGGGGAGCTCGGCGGCCGCGATCACACCACGGCCATGCACGCCTACGGAAAAATCGCCGACCTTTTAAAGACCGACGAAAAGCTTCAAAAAGATCTTGAGCTGATTAAGCAAAAACTCTACGCGGGATAAGCTGTGTGTAGAGTGGGACTTCCCTGTGAATTGTGGACGAGGTGGGGAAAAGCCCGTGGATGGACGGGTGGAAATGCCTGGGGAACAGAGTAGGATAAACGGGGGACAAAAATGGACGTTCCCGCCTCCCCCGCACTTCTCAACAGTCCGTGCACCGCCAACTCGCCCAGTCATGCACCGAACACAACGAGGGAATCGCTGACACAGAAGCGCCTTCCGCGGTTATCCCCGCCATCCACACCCCTTACTGTTACTACTGTATTGGTATAAGTATTAAATACTGATTGTGAAGCTCTCCTGCACCCGAGAAAACTTATACCAAGG
>JBBUEW010000035.1:0-4215 GCA_038078095.1 Patescibacteria group bacterium
TGGTCGCATCCGGAATACGTCATAACCTTTGCCCATTGCCCTATGCCCTCACTTCTCTATCTTTACTTCTTCTTCGCAGCACCTTTCTTCGGACGCTTCGTTCCGTAGAGCGAACGACCGCGGTTGCGACCTTCCACGCCCGTGGCGTCATAACGACCGCGCACAATGTGATAACGCACACCTGGCAAGTCCTTCACACGTCCGCCACGAATCATGACGATCGAGTGCTCCTGCAGTCCGTGGCCTTCGCCAGGAATGTAGGCTGTGACTTCGGTTCCATTCGAAAGACGGACACGAGCGATCTTACGAAGAGCCGAGTTTGGCTTCTTTGGCGTCATCGTCGTGACTTTGACACACACACCACGCTTGAATGGCGCTCCTTTACGCAATTGTGTGCGCTTCCGGTGCAAAGAGTCGAGCGTGTACTGCATGGCAGGAGATTTGCTCTTCACCTTTGATTTTGTGCGGCCCTTGCGGATTAATTGGTTGATCGTTGGCATAAGAAAAGTGTGAAGACTCTAACACAAGCGAAATTTCAGGTCAACCGCCAAAGTAGAGGCCGAGCAATCCCCCGCACGAGGCGCCGAGGAGGTAGTCACAGCCAGCAAACGCAGGTACGTGGATAAAGAAAAACGGATCAAAAGGCGTAAGAATTGACACCAAAACCGCGATCAACATGATACGGGGACCATTCACCATGAGCCACCGCTGGATCCCCTCAAACCGAGTTCCTGCCAACAACACATCCACAACCTTCGAACCGTCCAAAGGGTGAACGGGAATAAGATTAAAAATAAGGAGAAGGAGGTTCACCAGGACCGACAGCACCAAGAAAGCACCCAACATAGTATCCAACCCCGCTCCCCCAAACCCATAGAGCGCGCGGAATGTAACTCCGGCAATCGCCGCCATCACCAAGTTTGCCGCCGGACCAGCGAGCGCGATGTACAAACCATCCCGAAGCGGTGACGCCAAATTCCGAGGATCGAATGGCACAGGACGTGCCCATCCAAATCCAAGGGTGATGAGCATCAAGAATCCAAATGGGTCGATGTGCGAGAGTGGATTGAGTGTTAATCGTCCCATGTGTTCGGCTGTGTCATCCCCGCGCCACTTTCCCACCATGGCGTGTGCGAACTCATGAACGGTTAAAGCGATAACTAATGCTGCTAACCACACCACTGCGAGCATCGGGGCCGAGAAAAAAAGACTGAGGAGCATAACTTAGGCGATAGTAATGTCCGCACCGACGGCTTTCAGTTTACCGTACAAATCTTCGTACCCGCGTTCGAGATGATCGAAACCGGATAAGGTCGACGTCCCTTCTGCGACAAGCGCCGCGATGATGCAGGCCAGTCCCGCGCGAATATCGAGCAGCTGAATCGTCGCTGCGTGCAACGTCGTCGGCCCTTTGATGATCGCCGAATGTTTGTGGTTGTGATTTTTGAAGCGGCATTGCACTTCGCCCAAACACGTATCGAACAACGTCACATCAGCGCCCATCTCTTTCAGTACATCAGTGTAACCAAATCGTTCTTCGTACACCGTCTCGTGAATCACCGACGTCCCCTCCGCCTGCGTCATGGCTACGAGGAATGGCTGCTGCCAGTCCGTCATGAATCCTGGATGGGTATCGGTCTCCAACTGAATACCGTTGTATTTTGCCGCACCCTTAAACAAAATTCCGTTCTCCTTCACCTCGTAGTCGCCACCAAGCAAACGCACCGCATTCAAAAACGTCACCATGTCGCGATGCACCGCGCCTTCGCAAAAAATTTCTCCGTGCGTTGCCAACGCCATGCTCGCAAAACTTGCCGCCTCCATGCGATCCGCGACCACCGTGTGTTCGCAGCCGTGTAACTTCTCAACGCCGACGATTTCAATATGACGACCAGCGCCAAGCTCGATGATCGCGCCCATCTTTTGCAGCATCATGATGAGCTCCACCACTTCTGGTTCAATCGCTGCGTTCTTGATGACTGTTCGTCCCTTCGCGAGCACACCAGCGAAGAGCGCCGTTTCCGTTGAACCGACCGACGGATACGGCAGATCGATAACCGTTCCTTTCAATTCTTTCGCCTTGGCATGATATCCATCGGTGTCGACCGTGATCGTCGCACCCATCTTTTCCAACATGTCGATATGAAAATTGACGGGGCGTGGGCCAATCTTGTCACCGCCAAGCGTTGGCACGAACGCCTCACCGGTTCGATGAAGCAACGGCGCGAGCGCCAAAATCGCCAAACGATTTTTTCGGGAAAGTGACATTGCCGACGATGAGGCGATCTCCCCCACTCGAATCGTCAGGGTGTGATCGGTCAGTTCAGTCGTGGCGCCGAGGGTCGTGACAAGTTCGCGCGCGATCTCGGTTTCCTTCTGCAATGGAACGTTATGAAGGGTCACGACGTCATCGGTCAGCAAGGACGCGATGATCATCTTAGAGGCAGCATTCTTGGCACCCGCAATCTTCACGGTTCCTTTCAGTGGTTTTCCGCCAGTAATTGTCATCGTCTGCATACAAAGCATTTTGGAGAGAATGAGCGGAGTATACGGGGTACTCCGAGGGAGCACAATAAATGAAAACCGCTCCCGAAGGAGCGATTTCATGGGTCGAATTCCTTACGCCGCTGTTGGGAAATGGAATTGATCGTCGATCTTGCCGTAGGAAAGCAACTCTTCCGACTTAAACCACACGGCAATTTCCGTTACTCCTTCTTCTGGGGAACCTGATGCATGCACCAGATTAAAGATCCCGACGCCTTTGCTATCCGCATATCCGAACGACATGTGTGAGTAGTCTCCGCGAATCGTTCCTGGAGCAGCGCTCTTTGGCTCTGTTGAACCGATCATCTTGCGGACTACTTCCACCATATCGACACCTTCCAAAGCGATAGCAACGATTGGACCAGAGGTAATGAGATCGATCATCATGGTGCGAACATGTTCGCCACGGCGCTGGGCAAGATCGTCGGTGTAATGCTGTGCGGCAGTGTCTTTGTCCGACACCAGCATCTTCAATCCGATCATACGCGCACCCACACGCTCGAAACGAGTCAAAATTTCGCCCACAATCCCACGCTGGATCGCGTCCGGCTTCAGAAGAACGAGTGATCGTTGTAAGTCTGCCATAAGAATTGGGCTAATGTTTGCCGGGAGTATAAGGGAAAAGTAGACGAAAGGCAAGAGCGATGCGTACTATCTCCCTACCCCGAGGAAACTATGGGACGCATTTTTACGACGGACGAACTCCGCCAGCGGAAGGTCCCAACGGGGGCCGGATTCGAAGAGTTGGTGGGTCGTTGCGCGCTTAGGGAAGTTTCCACCACGAAAAATCGTCGTTTTGAAAATCGACACGAATGCTTCCGCCTTGATCCGTTCGTAAGACTTCAGCACCCAATGCCGACAACCGTGCCAACACAAATGGACTGGGGTGCCCATACGAATTCCCTTCTCCCACGGAAATAATCGCCAGATCGGGATTGATGAAGTTCAGAAATTCCTGGCTCGTCGACGTATCACTCCCATGATGACCAACTTTTAATACATCGATCTTGCCGATGTCTCCGAGATCTTTTTCAACATCGGCCTCAGCATCGCCAGTAAACAGCATCGACTTTTCCCCCACCTTCAAGAGGAGGACGATCGATCGACGATGGACGTTCGAAGAAACCAGATCATCAGTCTCATTTTTCGGCCACAAAATCTCGAGGTTTGCCTCGGAACTGAGCTCCCAAGATTGCTTCGTTGCACTCGCAATGACCGGACTAGAGGTGATAGAAGAAAACGCTTCCGCACCGGCTTCTTGATGCACAACCCCGCTCGTCACTACCTCATCGACGGAATAGGTACCGATAAGTCCAATAAGACCTATGACGTGATCGGCGTGGGGATGGGTCGCAATCACCGCATCAATGTGACGCTCCCATGGATATCGAACTTGCGATAAATTCTCTAAAAGACCCGTCCTTGTTGGCCCTCCATCCACAATAACGTCCTTCTCCTTGCCATCAATATAGGCTGCATCACCCTGACCGACGTCAAAAACGAACACGTGAACACTTTCGGTATTCAATCGTCCGGATCGCCAAGTGATCACGCCGATATTCAGAACAAACAACCCAACCATCAGACATAAAACAAAACAGAAACGCGACCATTGCCAGGCGTCGATGTCACGCTCGTACGATTTGGGAAGATTTCGAACTAGGAAAAGAA
>JBBUEW010000036.1:0-3688 GCA_038078095.1 Patescibacteria group bacterium
ATGTGCTCAAAGACCTCCAGGCTCATGGCCTGGTGCGTTTTTATAATGCGGAGACCCGTCAGTATTTTGTGGCAGCGCCGCCGAAGCGTTTAGAGGAGATGGCGCGGGAGAAAGAGGCGCAACTCCTCCGAGCAACTTCGGAGTTGACCGAAATCGTTCCCCAGCTCGAAACGCTTTACGATGGGGGAGATCGTCAGCCGATTGCCCGCATGTACGAAGGGTCGGAAGGTGTGCGTGCGATTTTGGAAGACGTCCTTGCATCGGTTGAGGTGACGGAAGAAAAAGAATATTTCGTCTACGCCTCCAGTGCGGTCCGCGATGCGGGGCTGTATACCGATTTCAAAGATTACACCGCGCAACGACTTGCAAAAAATATCCGGGTCAAGAATATTTCGTTTGGGAAAGGTGGAAAGACGTCTGGGCTCGATGAGCGTCGACATATCGCGACAGCGGCTGGTGCACCAACATACGTTCTTATCTACGCGGGAAAAGTGGCGAATATCTTTTTAGATACCCGTGGCGAATTTGTGGGCTTGATCATCGAAAATCGCGCCATGTACGAAACGCAGAAAGTGCTTTTCTTTGAACTTTGGGATCGTCTATCGGCGGTGGAATAACCTTGGTAAAATGAAGGGCTATGGACTTTCTTGTGTTGGCCGAGCGGTCGACGATCGTGCTGAAACAGCGAGTGCAACAGTTTTTGAATGACGTTATGCGGCTGTTGCGTGCGTCGCCCATTTTTGGTGGATTGGTGGTAGCAACGGGCGTTGTGCTTGCCTTTGGACCGATTCTTTTCTGGCAATTCCTCGCTCGTTTCATCGATAGCGCGTATGGGGCACGAGGAATCGGAACGATCACGAGCGATCTGACGCATTCCGCTACGATGATCGTGATCATGTTTTGTGCCATGGTGGCGGCCATCGTCTACTCCACGCAAACAACAGGACTCTCGCGGAGGATCGTCACGACGCTCGCGTTGGTGGGAATTGTGTTCACGCACGTCGTCACGCTCTTTTCGATCACTCGTGGTTTCCTCATTTTCCTTTTCGTCATCGTTCTCGCAGCGTGGCTTATTCGTCGTACCAAACACACTGTAAAAAACGATCGCATCATTCGATTGGCACTCATCACGCTCATCCTGCTTCTGGCGATCGTAACATGGCGGGATCTTCTTTTGATGATGACGGTGCGGAGTGTGACAGTAGGGAATATGTTGCATTACAGCGGGGTGCTGTTGACGCTGTGTGCGTGTGCTGCGGGATGGAGTGCCTACCGCTCTCAACAGTAGACCGTATGCGGATTATCACCGACTGGCATTTGCACTCGCGATTTTCTCGAGCCTGTTCGCAGGATTTAACGCTCGAGAATAATGCGCTGTGGTGTGAGAAGAAAGGGGTGAACGTTTTAGGAACAGCGGATTTCACGCATCCGGTGTGGTTTTCCGAGATGGAGGAGAAACTCGCCGAAGAGGAACCTGGGTTGTACCGTTTGAAATCAGGCGCTCACCCGACAATGCGCTACATGATGACATCGGAAGTGGCGCAGATTTACAAACGAGGAGGGAAGGCGCGGCGGATTCATAACATTCTTGTAGCACCCTCACTTGAAGCAGTTCGAAAAGTGAATGCCTGGCTCGACGATGGGGGATACAACCGGAAGGCTGACGGACGGCCAATCCTCGGCCTCGATTCTGAGGAGCTGTATAAACGTCTCCGCGACATCGACGAACGGATCATCATGATTCCAGCGCATGCCTGGACGCCATGGTTTTCGGTGTTTGGATCAAAGTCCGGGTTTGATTCGCTGGAAGAGTGTTTTGGATCGATGACGCCGTACATTTATGCGATCGAAACCGGACTGTCGAGCGATCCGTTGATGAATCGATCATTATCTGCGCTCGACAACGTTACACTCATTTCAAACTCCGACGCACACTCACCGCGAAATTTTGGGCGCGAGGCAAACGTTTTCGAGATCGATCCGGCAAAGTATTCGTACGATGAGTTTGTCCGAATCCTGCGAGAGCGCGATGCATCAGCGTTCAAGTACACGATCGAGTTTTTCCCGGAGGAGGGGAAATATCACATCGACGGGTGTGCAGCGTGTGGGTTCTCGTGTGAACCGACCGTCACGAAAGCTATCGGCGGTGTTTGTCCGACGTGCAGACGGCCGTTGACGATCGGAGTGATGTCGCGCGTTGCGGATCTTGCGAATCGTGTCGCCGCTATTCCACCGGGTCATGTCCCTTTCAAATCGATCGTTCCACTGCAAGAAATTCTTGCAGAGTGTTCCAGCGTTTCATCAACCGCGAGCAAGAAGGTACAAGAGTTGTACGAAAATATGATCATCGCTCTTGGAAACGAGTTTACAATTTTGCTCGATGCGTCACGATCAGATATCGCGCACGTTGCTGGTGACATGGTTGCGGAGGCGATCGAACGTGTTCGAATAGGAAATGTTTCGATTATTCCTGGCTATGACGGAATATACGGAAAAGTGAGTATTTTCAAGGAAAATGATCAAAAGATGCCGAAGCAAGAAACGTTACTCTGATCGCAATTGAGAAACAAAACAAAATCCCCGCGCGGTACATGATCAGAATCTCCTCCTCGGAAACTTCTCATCAGGTAGCGGCGGGGATGTTGTGTGCACGCTTACGCGCGGCTCTTACGTGCGGCCTTTCGCTTTGCTGGGGCTCGCTTCTTCGCTGCCTTTCGCTTTGCTGGTGCCTTCTTTGCAACCTTACGTGCTTTCTTCTTCGCTGCCATATATTGTCACCTCCTTTTTGTTTTGAACATGCAACAGAAGTTGTCATGTTCGGTGTCATCACAGCGCGAACGCTGTAACGCTGATGTAAGTATAGCAGTGAATAACACAACACTGTAGATAAACGATGTTCAACACGCATACTTATGCACAGTGTGTTCACGTCACGATATTCACCGATGTTCCAACATCACTCCACTCGTAAATCCATTTTGAGTTTTCTTCGTTCGCATTCACACATCCATGACTCATGGGATTCCCAAAATTATTGTGCCAGTACGCCCAGTGAATGTAGATGTGTTTGTAGATGCGTAAATTGTATTTCACATTCGGTACATTGTAGTTGCGCGGATCACCAACGCCGAATGTCCATTTGTATGTGTGATACAAAAGTTTTTCTTTCACATCTGTTTTTCCCAGTGGCGTCACGTATCCTTTCTTCGCAGTTGAGATGAGGAATGTTTTGACGGGAACACCGTATTCATAGGCTGTTAAGCGTTGTTGCGCAATGCTCACGCGAATCGACTTTGGTGCGAAATCATCATTTATTTTTGATGATATTGCGCCAACCACGAATCCTTGTGTCGTTCCTTTTTCAACGATCGGTGCAGCGCTTATGGTGTGTGTTTCACCACTCGTGAACGGGGAAAATGTTTTCGTGATGGTTCCGTTTTCATCGGTGAATTGAATTTCCGGTTGTCGGTTTCCACCCACAAGATATGCGCGTGTGTTTGCAAGTGGAGATATGAGTGTGGCGGGTGTTGAGGACGTCACCGTATCGACGAGTTCAAGGTGATCCTCCTTTGTGTTGTACGACCATCTCTTCACGGTCGGCGAGCTGTAACCCATGCTCGATGTCAGAATCTCGTCTTTGCCATCGCGATCGACGTAGCGCATGACGAGGCAGGACGCAAGGGTCATG
>JBBUEW010000037.1:0-3267 GCA_038078095.1 Patescibacteria group bacterium
CCCGATCGTCGCCACCTAAAGTTTTAATGCTATAACTTAAATATGTTTCATCTAAAATAAAACCTTCTGTGTTCTCTTGATTATAAATTTTAACACCGCCATCACTAACCACCACGCGCTCCCCTGGCAAACCAATAACGCGCTTAATATAGTATTGATCGTCGTGCTGCGGCGGACGGAAGACAACGATCTCGCCACGCTCTGGATCACGAAAGTGGAACGTTAGTTCGTCGACGATGAGATATTCTCGATCGTAGAAATTCGGCTCCATCGACGCACCCTTCACAATGAACGGCTGAATGAGAAAATAACGCACCGGCAGAATGATCGCGAGCGCCAAAATAGCGATCTGTGCAATCTCCACCACAAACAACGCCACCGCACCCAACGTAGGCCCGAGCCAGCGGAAAAGCTGATGGTTTTCCGGGGGCACTTTTTTCCGCGAAAATAACATAGTTGGCCCCACGATAGCACAACCGACCAACAAAATACACCAAGCACGCTTGGTGTATTTTGGTAGCTGGGGAGGGAGTTGAACCCTCGACCTCGGGCTTATGAGTCCCACGCTCTAACCAACTGAGCTACCCAGCCAGGGTAAGGGGAATATTTTCGAACGCGCGAAGAATATCAGAATAACGGCTCCCTCGCAAGACAGATTTGGGTTCAGTTTTAAACCGAAACGGTATACGTCGTCTCGGTCAGAGGAGCGTCAAGAACTGACAAAAGTTCCACAACCTTCTCAACGGCTTTATCGATGATCGCATGTTCACTCTTCACGAACTTCTCAAGGACGTAAATTTCTAGCGGAACATTGATGGGAGGCGGATTGACGCCGATGCGGACGCGACAAAACGTCTGGGTTCCGATGTGTTCAATAATCGACTTGAATCCGTTGTGTCCGCCAGCCGATCCGTCACCACGAACGCGGATCGTGCCCAGTGGCAAGGCAACGTCATCCGCAACAATGATGAGATCCTCTGGCGTGCAGTGAAGATAATCCATTATCGCCCGTACCGCCTCACCAGAATTATTCATGTACGTCTGCGGCTTCACCAAAACAAGCTTGATTCCGTCGACGTTTCCCTCGGCAACAATCGATTTCCGCGCAGGATCAGCTTTCCAGGTGAGACCGAAGTGTTTCGCTAACGCTTCGATCGCCATGAATCCCGCATTGTGACGGGTGCGTTCGTATTCTTTGCGTGGGTTTCCCAGGCCGATGATGCATTTAGTCGCCATACGTCGTATGTGACTTTCTGCTCGCCGCGACGCGCATGCGAATTGGCGTGCCGGTAAACAGATACTGATCGCGGAGTAGGTTCTCCAAGAAACGGAGGTATGAGTCGGCGAGCGAATCTTTGCGGGACAAATTCACCGCCAACAAGAACGTCGGCGGATTCACGCCAGATTGCACGAACTTAACGATCCGCGGATGTTTCACGCCTTTACCACGACTTGGTCGGTGCTTGGTGATGGCGCGCGAGATAAATGCCTTCGTCTCGGCATCTGTCAGCTGTGTGAAGCGGCTTTGGAACGTGGAATCGATCGAGGCAAAGAGCGTGTTTGCGCGCTGACCGGTGAGGGCTGAAGTGAAAACAACCGGCGCGTACTTCAGTTGTGGCAGCAAACCACGAATATATCGCCCAACCTCGTTGACCGTCGTGGTCGTCTTATTCTCCACAAGGTCCCACTTGTTGAGCACGATCACGATACTTACTCCGGCATCGGCAAGAATGCCGGCAAGATGTTTGTCTTGTGACGTGATTCCTTTTTTGACGTCGAGCACAAACAAGGCAACGTCCGTGCGCTCAAGAATGAGCAGCGTGCGCTCAACACCCTGTGCCTCGATTCGCGTTCCGGAATTGCGAATACTCGATGCCTTGCGAATACCCGCTGTATCAATAAACAAATAATTCTTTCCGTCGCGCGTCAGCATCGCGTCGTTTGGTTCGCGAGTGGTATGCGCAGCGTTTGCCGTAATGAATCGCTTCTCGCCGAGGAGTGCATTGAGGAGCGTCGACTTTCCAACGTTTGGTTCGCCTAAAACTGCCACGCGCATCGTCGCAACATCCTGCACATCGCATGGCGGCTTTCCCACAGCGATGAGTTTGTCGCGTGCGGCATCGAGAATGTCGCCCACGCCACTTCCCTGTCGGGCAGATACGGTAAGAGGACGAGGAAGCGGCCAATTTTTCCATTCGTCGCCATCAGCTTTTTTGCGAAGCGATGCGGTGTCGGCCTTATTGCCGATCACGAGCACGGGCTTCTTTTTTGCAAAGAGAAGTTTGGCGATATCACGATCGTCCGCCGTTGGCCCGACCGTCATGTCGACCACGAAAAAGATGAGGTCAGCTTGCTCAATAGCGATCGTCGCTTGTTCAACAATGTTGCGTTCAATTTCGTCGGCACGATCGACGTTCAATCCACCAGTGTCGATCAGCCGCATGACTTCCGCACGCCACACACAATCAGCCTCAAAACGGTCGCGAGTGGTTCCCGCAACGTCGCTCACCAATGACTTTTGCTCTTCGACCATGCGGTTGAATAACGAGGATTTCCCCACGTTGGTGCGGCCGATGAGCGCGATTTTGGGAGGCGTAGGCATAGGGAAGAAGGAGGGCAGAGGGCAAGGGACAGAGGTGGTCGCATCTGATGCGTCATAACCTTTGCCCTTTGTCCTCACGCTTCTTTAGTGTCGATGGATTCGTCACTCTACACGGCTTCCTACATCATCACAATCTCTGCTCCATTCTCACCAATAATGATGAGAAAATCGACGTTCTCCGACGATGCATCAGGAGCACTCCCCAACGAATCAGGAACAACCGCGTCCGAAGAAAGATATCCCTGCGGCGTCATTACAACCTCGGCATCAAGGTATGTTTGCAGCGACGCGAGCTCTTCAGCCTTTTTCCCGTTGGTGTAATCGTAGATAACGGTCTTTTGATAATCACGATCTGCAGCGTTGCTCACGACCGTCACCGTGAACCCAGAGCTCTCAAGCAACTCTGCGGTACGCGCCGCAAGGCCAGTCGTTGTTGTTCCGTTTTGAATCTCTACCCGAACTCCATCCTCATCTTTTGGCTTATCGGGAAGCGCCGCAACCTGTGACGTTCCCGCAACCGTCGCATCAAAAATATTTTTTGCGATCAACTTCAAATCACTCCAATCTTCATGACGTGGAAGAATAACGTACGCACCGTTGATCATCGTGGAGTACAGCGGACTCCCCGGCGCCGTATCAAGGACGTGCATCACGATTGCGTTCTT
>JBBUEW010000038.1:0-1004 GCA_038078095.1 Patescibacteria group bacterium
TGATTTTGGCGAGTATTTTCCAAAAACACCGGTGTTCTCCTGATACTCATTACATGACTGACACAACCACTGCCGTGCAGAACGGCTTTTCGGGACTTGGCATTGCGCCAACACTCCTCACGATTCTCGAGAAACTTAGTTACACCGTTCCGACCCCAATTCAGCATCAGTCCATCCCTGTCGCCATCAGCGGCTCGGACGTGATCGGTATCGCCCAAACCGGTACGGGAAAGACGCTCGCTTTCGGTATTCCGATGATCCAACGCCTGGCCCAGTTTAAGGGTCGTGGCTTGGTCATTTTGCCAACGCGTGAGCTTGCCCTGCAGGTGGAAGAAAACCTCAAGAAGCTCGGCAGCGGTATTGGCATGCGCACCGTGGTATTGATTGGTGGTGCTTCCATGCATTTGCAGAAGCAAGCATTGCTCAAAAACCCCCACGTCATCATTGCAACCCCTGGCCGTCTTATCGACCATTTGGAGCAGAAAACGATCACCCTCAAGGACGTGAAGATCTTAGTTCTGGACGAAGCCGACCGCATGCTCGACATGGGATTTGCTCCACAGATCAACAAGATTCTTGCTGCCGTTCCAAAGGATCGTCAGACGATGCTCTTTTCGGCAACCATGCCGCTCGAAATCGTCCGCATCGCAAACACCGCCATGCGTACACCAGTTCGCGTGGAGGTCGCCCCGCAAGGAACATCAAGCGAGCGCGTGGAACAAGAAATTTTCTTCATTGCCAAGCACGATAAAGATCGCTTGCTCGAACTGTGCTTGAAGGAGACCGAAGGCACCGCCCTCGTCTTTACCCGTACGAAATACGGAGCAAAGAAGGTCGCCCGCATCGTTCGCGCTATGGGCCATACTGCTGACGAACTGCACGCCAACCGTTCCCTTGCGCAACGCAAGGCAGCACTCGAAGGGTTTAAAACTGGTAAGTATCGCGTGCTGGTTGCCACCGACATCGCAGCCCGTGGTATCGACGTCAAAGGCATCGCCCTCGTC
>JBBUEW010000039.1:0-9920 GCA_038078095.1 Patescibacteria group bacterium
TTTTGATCTTGCCCGGACCGAGGACAGTTTTAAAACCGAGCCGTTCTGCTTCTTTTGTTCGGCGTTCGAAGAAAGGAACAGATCGTACTTCGCCGCCAAGACCGAGTTCCCCGATAACAATCGTGTCATCGGGGAAAACAACATTTTCGATAGCCGACAGAACAGCTGCCGCGACGGCAAGATCGGCCGACGGCTCGCTGAGCTTCATACCCCCGACGACGTTGACGTACACATCTTGATCGTATACTCGTGCGCCGGCGCGTTTACTCAAGATCGCGAGGAGCATCTGGAGGCGACCGGTGTCGTATCCGCTTGTTCGTCGAACAGGATTCGGAAAGAAACTCTTATCAACCAAGGCCTGGATTTCAACAAGGAAGGGGCGATTGCCTTCCATTACGCACGTCACGACTGATCCTGGGCCGGCAACGCGCTCTTTCAGGAACATTGCTGACGGATTCTCGACGGGGATCATGCCTTTTTCGGTCATTGCAAACACACCAACTTCATCAATACTTCCAAACCGATGCTTACTGGCGCGGAGGAGTCGATACGCGCTTGCGGAGTCTCCTTCCAGGGTGAGGACGGTATCGACTAAGTGTTCGAGGGTCTTTGGACCGGCGACCACTCCGTCTTTTGTGACCTGCCCGATGATGAGGACGGGAATATTCGACGATTTTGCATATCCAATGAGTTCGGCGGTTGCTGCGCGAACGGCGGTGGGAGTACCCGGAAAAGAATCGGCGCCGTCGGTCATCATGGTTTGAATCGAGTCGACGATAACCACGCTCGGCACCATCTTTTCAGCGGCAGCCACGATCGATCCCGTTTCGGTTGCGTTCGAAAAGGTAACGAGGCGAGGATCAAGCGCGAGTCGTTCAAATCGCAAACGGACCTGTCCCTCGGATTCCTCTCCCGATGCGTAGTATGCGTTCCCCCTCCTCTCGGAGGAGGGGCTAGGGGAGGAGGTATGGGTCTTGCCAAAGCTCGCGGCGAGTTGGGCAACAAGAGTGGATTTTCCTATTCCTGGCTCACCAGCAAGGAGAGTGACCGATCCTGGAACGAGACCGCCGCCAAGGACACGATCAAGCTCGCTGATGCCGGTGAGTTGCCGAGAGAGGACGACGTTTGTGGCACTCGCCAGATCGAGAGTTGTCGCAGGTTTCTTGGTGCTCGTTCGTTTCGTCGCTTTGACTGGGGCTTCTGTTTCGTCCACGATCGTCCCCCATTTTCCGCACTCCACGCAACGTCCGCTCCATTTTAGTGTTTGCGCATCGCAGTGGGTACAAACGAACATACCAAGGAAATTAATTCCTCTTCACTGTACACGTATGAAGGCGAAAATCCCACTTTTGGCAGTTTGTGGGGGGAGTGTAGGTTTTTCCTCGAATCGTATACGCCGCAGTCGTATTTGCGGTTGAACAGGCACTCGAAACTTTTTTGCTGTTGAGTTCAAAGTGCCATACTTCGGCGCTGAGGCGGCAGAAACCGGCAGAGATCATCGCTTGGATGAGTTGTGTCTGACAGACGGGATCGTGTTTATAGTTTGCGCCGCCATCGTCACACCACGCGTCGAGAGCGATTGCGGACGTATGCGGACAGTTTCCGTATGAGGCATGGCTAACCATGCTACTCACGATCGCAGAAGAGCTGGTCATTCCCGAAAACTCACCGGCAAGAACATATTTTGATCCAGACTTGGTCACCACATCGCTACTGGCAGGATTACAGGTGATCGGCGAGCACGTGCCAGTGACCAAACAATTATTATAGAACATGGTCGCCTGCTTGTTCAGGTCGCGGTAGGCAGCGGCAACGTTTACTTTTTCCCCGGTGCTTTTGTAGAAGCTGGTCGCGGCAGTTTGGAGGGCGGCAAGCGCATCGGCATCAACGGTCGCACTGCCTGAGGCTTTGATATAGCTACCGGAGACGGGGACGGTTGCACCAGTGAGGGTAGTGTTTGGAACGATATCGATGTCTTCGCCTTCGGGAGGGAAGTATTCGATTCCTTCAACGTATTGCACGTCGAGCGCACGGAGATTCGTGAGATTCGGATCGATAAGGAAGGCGATGTTGTACGCTGCAAAGATGAGGATAAGACCAGTGATGGCATTCGTAATGCGTGTCTTCGCCTTGGTAATGTACTTCTCTTTGCCGCGAGACATCACGTACTGCAATCCACCAATCATCATCATGACGACGGCCACAAGCGCTCCGGCACTTAAAATCCAGCCGTATACCGCATTGATGTAATCGGCGATAAAATTCACACCAATGTCGCCGTTTGCACTCTTTGTTGGCGTCGCAAACCCTCCAAAGCCGGGAATAGGAACGATGAGATTCGGAAGGATAAAATCAGGCGCCTGATCTTCGGTCGCCGTTTCGAGTACAGGTTCTGTACTCGTGCTCCCTACATTTCCCTGAGCGACCTGCTCAGTTGTGCCGTTACCGAGGGTACAACTGTACGTATAGGAATTTGCGTTAACCGTGCCACAATACGCATCGCATCCACTCGCCGAGGACGTTGCGCTTTCCGAGTCAGAACTTGTGGGTTCGGTGTCGCTCAAGCAGCTACATGTATAGCTATCATCTCTGCATTGTGAGTCACTGGGGTCTGAATCGTCGTATCCATCAACTAATGCAAAGGCACTTCGGGAAAGTCCGAAGATGGCGACGAGGATGAAGAAGAAAGTGAGAATCCGTTTCATGTTACTGGGTGATAGCCTGACGAATAATCACCTTGAGTGTGCCGCGGTCGAGCGATCCGGTGTATCGCACGCCGTTCACATAGATGGTTGGTGTGGTCGCGATGCCCAGCGCCAATCCTTCTTCGTACGTCTGCTGCACGATCGGGGCGGGTGTTTGCTCGCTGAAGCACGAGGTGAAGCTCTTTTCTTTCAATTCGAGTTGTGTGGCCAGTGCCATGTACAGCTCGGCGCCGAGCGTCGTTGTGTTTTGCATCAGGAGTGTGTGGTATTCCCAGAATTTGTTTTGATCCTCGGCGCAACGAGCAGCGATTGCCGCGTTGAGCGCCTCGGGATGCTGTGATGTGTTGGGCATATCCTTCCATACGATACGCAGATCGTTTGGAAAATCTTCGGCAACAAGGTCGAGACTCACAGTATCAAAATCGGCACACGCTTCGCAGCCGTAATCACCAAAGACGACCATGGTGACTTTTGCGTCAGCTTTTCCGAGCGACGGATCAACAAACGTCACGCTCGGTTCAGTTGGCGCGGGTTGATCGGTGTAGGTGATGCGATTGCCAAAGCGCAAAGAAGCGCCGAAGAAGAGGAAGAAAAGGACGCCGATGACCGAGATTGCGGTGACGAAATGCCAGAAATATCGCATAGGTTATTGGAGACGGATCACATTTAATCGTCCCGAGCCGTCGGTATAGTACAGGTATGCTCCATCCGGCGAAACACTCGGCGAGAAGATCCTGGTGTCTGCTGCAGGGATGGCGGTAAGACTGGCGTTGCCCGTGCTCACGTTGAGTTTATACACGTCGTCGAATGCGGTGATCGCGCTGCTGTCCGATCCACCACCAGATGGCATCTCGCGCGGCACACCGCAATACACCGTCGTTGCGCTGGCGAACGTACATTTATCGACGGTTGTTTTGATGCCCATCCGTCGTCGGCTGTTTCCACTGCGATCACCGCGGCTATCGGCGTACCATAATGCAGCTTTGTAGTTATCGGCCGGATCCGCCACGGAGTAGAGAAGGTTGTTGCCATCCGGCGACCAAATGTTGTGGAAGTTGTTGCCATCGACGAACAGTGCGCCAGTTGCTTGGCCGTCTGGTCCGATAAGGTAAATTTCTTGTCGGCCAAATGTACCGCCGGTATTGACGCCGGTTGCCGAAAAACCGAGGACGCTATCGTTCGGTGACCAGCTCACGCTGACTTTCTCGTCGTTATCACCAAGCGCGGCAATGACTTGGGTCGACGAACCATCTGCACTCGTAATAACGAGCGCACGATTCGATGCGTCGGTGCCGATACTCTTGGCGGCAATTTCTTCACCATCGGCACTGAACGAAAAACTTTCCCAGTGGCTTGGAAGTGTGATCTGCTTGGCACTCTCGAAGTCGTAGACAACGTTACTGCCGTCTGGGAACTCGATGACTGCAGTTGTTGCGCCGGAATCAAACGTCACATTGTCGGCCTTTGGGAAGGAAATATTGGAAAGCGTTGTCACATTACCCGTAGCATCAATGGTGTAGAACTTTCCGTCTGCAGGGTCGTAGTACGCCACCGTGCCATCGGCGGTGACCGTCGGACTTTCGATGCTGGTGTTAGTAAGGAGTGTGGTAAATGTCGAACCACCATTCGCGGTGCGTGATGGCGTGAGACGTCCTGGCTCGGTGCTACCGTCTGGTGTAGTGCCGCTCGTAGTTCCTCCTGGCGTTCCGGTATTCGCGCTCGGCAATGTGCCGGTTTGCGTTCCGCCGGGCGCGGTGCTGTCAGTGATCACTTGGGTGATTGATTTTCTAAAGAACACCATGTAGAGCGCGACGGCGAGGAGAATACAGGCGAGGATGAAGCCAGCGATGCGGAGGATAAATTTGAGACGGTCAGACATAGGCGTTTAGGTACCGAAGATGGAAGAGAGTAAACTCTTGAGGCTTAAGGCAAGTCCGCAGGCGAAATCTTCTCGGCAGGCCGAGTATCCCATGAGCAGAATGAAAATGATGGCATAGGGGAGCAGGATAGTAACGATGAACCCCCATTTTCCTGCCTGCATAACTGTTCCGGCAAGACTAAAAATGTCCCATGCTTTCGACGGATTGAGTGGGGGAAGACCAACTTTGGTGAGTGTTTCTTTTTGTTCCGGTGACATGGCCGGTTCAAAAATACTTACACCTGCTTGAGCAACGGACACTCCGGTGCCCAGGGTATCGACAATTTCCAAAAACCAACCATCGTCGAGGGCGGAAGCACCCTTGGCTGTCGCATCGATTCTCACCTTTGCCATGAACGTTTCAAATTCCTTGGATGCTTTTTGCGTGCCCTGTTGCATGAGTTCATCCGCTTTTCCTTTTAAGCGCGATCGAGCGCGGCGCGCCAGTGAAAGATCGTCGGCAGCCGAACTTTCATCGGCGATATCGCTCATCACCGAGTTTTCTTCATCCAACAGCGACTCATCGACGCCGCCAAATTGATCGCTGGCGAGGTCTTGAGCGTTTGCGGAGTAATTCGGCATCATGGCGCTGGGATTTGCGTAGCGTTTTGCTTGGTGACGTTGCAGATTGAGGTTAGCTACAGGATCGTTTCCGTATGGTGCTTCCGGTTGATTATCGTACGACGGCGCAACACCGCCCATGAGACCTAAACTGAGCGCTGCTGCTCGACCTCCACTGCCCATACGGTCACGGAGTGCAGAAATTCGTCCGGTGTGGAGCGTGGCCCCCGGGTCTGTTGATGCAATCGAATTTTGGCTCACGCCAGCGGTGGCCATATCTGGGCCGATTATACCATGGCATACAAAAATACCCCGCGAATCGCGGGGTATTTTTGTTCGTCATTGCGAGGCTGGAGTTCATCGTGGCCGAAGCAATCTACTCGAGTGGATTGCTTCGTCGGCTTCGACAAACTCAGCCTCCTCGCAATGACAGAAGCTGTTTGAGATTTATTACCTCACGGTGAGATTTCCATTTTTCGTGATCGTCACGCTGAGCTTTGTTTTCGGTCGTTTTGTTCCGAGCATCGCGTTGGTAATGTGTTGTTCAAGCTTTTCTTCGACCACACGATGAACATCGCGAGCACCATGCGTTGTTTTGACGTGTTTCGCCAAGGTCTCGGCGAGCTTTTTCGGTAGGGTAACGGACAGCTTTGCATTTGTTAGGCGAACGAGGAGATCGTCGAGCGCCTTTTTGGTGATCCGCACGATATCGTTCGATTCGAGGGGCCTGAAGAGACAGATGTGATCAATGCGATTCACGAGCTCTGGTCGGAAGTGTTCTTCGAATGTTGCACGGAGTTCTTCGTGGAGTTTTTTCGATCGATCAGTGGCGGCGGTAAATCCAAGGGACGTTTTCCCGAAGCGATCGCGTCCCACGTTGGTGGTCATAATGACAACGGCGTTCTCGAAGTTGACTTTGCTCCCCGTGGCATCGGTGATGGTACCTTCGTCGAGGATTTGGAGAAGGAGTGCTTGCACATCGCGATGTGCTTTTTCGAGCTCGTCGAAGAGGACGACGCTGTGTGGTCGTTCGCGAAGGGCGTCGGTGAGCTTTGCGCTGTCGCGATACCCGACGTATCCCGCTGGCGCACCGATGAGTTTGCTGATGCTGAACCCTTCGGCAAATTCGCTCATGTCAAAACGAACAAGCGCTTTGGCATCGCCAAACATCTCCAGGGCAAGTGCTTTGGCAAGCGCCGTTTTTCCCACGCCTGATGGTCCGGCGAATAAGAACGATGCCAACGGACGTTGCGGTTTGGTGAGTCCGAGTTTTGCACGACGCATTGCGCCAGCGACTTTTCCGACGGCTTCTTCTTGTGCCAGAACGTGAAGCTTCAGTCGTTCCTCCAGACTTCGAAGTGCATCATGATCACTCGTGGTCAGGCGTTCGAGGGGGACGTTTGTCACCTTTGAGGCGACAGCGAGGATCATCTCCTCGGTCACCGTAATGCGTGGTCGATTCGATTGCACACTTTTGAGCACCTCGATTTCTTTGCGAATATTCGCTTCGCGTGCTTTGAGCGTGACGGCATCCGGGAATCGTTCGGCGGTGACTGCGGCATTCTTCGCTTCCCGAATGTGCTCGAGTTCTGTCTCGAGGCTGCGCAGCTTTTGAATGCGAGTATCACGCGTCTTTCGACTGACGTTCGCTTGCGCTCCAGCCTCGTCCAAGAGGTCGATCGCTTTATCAGGGAATTGCTTGCTCGTCATGTGGCGTTTGGCAACACGAATGATTGCATCCAGGGCATCATCGGTGAACGTTACGCCGTGGTGATTTTCGTATCGTGTGCGAAGTCCTTGCAGCACGCTCAGCGTTTCATCAGCACTCGGTTCACGAATCGTCACCGTGGCAAAACGACGTTCGAGTGCGGGATCGGTGACGATATGTTTTTTGTATTCGGTTTGTGTCGTCGCGCCAATACAGCGGAGCTCACCGCGAGCAAGTGCGGGTTTCAACATGTTAGCGGCATCGAGCGATCCCGACGCTGATCCTGCACCGACGATGGTGTGGATTTCGTCGATGAAGAGAACGACGTCAGTTCGTTCGCGAAGTTCTTCGAGCAACTGCGTGACGCGTGCTTCAAAATCACCGCGATACATCGTGCCGGCAACGAGTGCGGCCATGTCGAGACGATGGACGTGGACGCGGGCGATCGCATCGGGAACGGATCCTTCCACAATGCGCTTGGCAAGTCCTTCGGCAATCGCGGTCTTTCCCACGCCAGGATCGCCGATGAGGAGTGGATTGTTCTTTGTTCGACGGGAGAGGACGGCAATGACGCGATCGATTTCTTTTTCTCGTCCCACCACCGGGTCGATCGCTTCAGCGGCAGCTTTTGCCGTCAGCTCGGTAGTGAAATAGCCGAGTGCCGAGTCCTTCTCATCGCCTTCGTGTTCGTCATCATCATGAATTTGTCCACAATCTTCGCACGGCTTTTTGGCGTCGGCAGATTTTTCTGGGGTTGGCTTGGGGAGTTCGGGAAAGTTTGCTGTTGTTTTAAAAACGGTCGCCACATTTTCACGAATCGTCGCTTCGTTCACGTCGTTGTCCTGAAAGAACATGGCGATATCGGGAGTTTTCCCTTCAACGAGCCCGTGAAGAAGATGTTCGGTGCCGACATAGCGGTGGCCATGAACGCCCGCAGCGTGCACGGCCTTTTCGATGATCGTCTTAGCGTCCTCGGATAACAAGGGGGTGATTTTGCTCGCTTGCAGAATGGCATCCTCGGGCAATCCTGATTCCCGCAGGCCGGCAAGGTGACGAAGATTTGATGACGTTGCACCGGCTTTTCGGAGAATTTCTGCGCCGATGCAGCCTTCTTCGGTGCCCAGCGCCCAAAGCAAATGAATAGGAGAAATTGTGTCGCCGCCTTCTTCCACTGCAAGACAAAGCGCTCGCGTGAGCACGGCTTTCAGGTGGCTGGTGAATGTTTCGAGAAGTTCGTTCATATTTCGTCGCAACGTCGTTTGTGAGAAACTTAGTTTGTAACAAACTAAGTTTCTCGGTAACTAAGTTCGTCGGGCTCTACCTTCCCATGGCCCGAAGCTTTGCAACCCGCTCATCGATCGGGGGATGGGTTGAAAAGAGATTATTGAAGAACGAACGAGTCTTCGTCGTTGCGCCAAATGGATTACTGATAAAGAGGTGCGCGGTGGCGTGATTCGGGTCACGCATCGGAACGCCGTTGGCGCTGATTTTTTCCAGTGCCGAGGCTAAACCTTCGGGATACCTGGTGAGCAAGGCGCCAGACGCATCGGCGAGGTATTCGCGACTGCGCGACACCGCGAGCTGAATAATTTGCGCAACGATGGGGGAGAGAATGGCCAGGATGATGCCGACGATCATGAAGACGGCGGCGCCATTATTGTTTTCGCGCGATCCGCGGAAACGAAGATGGAGCATGACGTCCGCGATGAGTGCGATAAGGCCGACGAGAACGACGACGATCGTCATCACGCGGATGTCGTAGTTTTTGACGTGCGACAGTTCGTGCGCGGTCACGCCTTCGAGTTCCTCGCGACTCAGAATGCGGATAATGCCCGTGGTGAAGGCGATCGATGCATGTTCAGGATCGCGGCCCGTTGCAAATGCATTTGGGCTAGGATCATCGATGATGTACACCGCCGGCATCGTTTGACCGTTGGCGATGCACAGATTTTCCACGAGGTTGTAAAGATCGGGGGAGTCTCGTTTTTCAATGCGTTTTGCGCCAGAAACGGACAGCGCAATCGAATCCGACGAGTAGTAACTCACGAGACTGTAGATAGTCGCAACGATCGTGCCGATGATAATGCTCGTTCCTGCATCAACCCCGTTCATGGCACCCACCAACCACGACAAACCCACCACCACCGTACTCATGACGATAATGAGGAACCATGTTTTGCGTTTGTTGTGAGTAATTTCGGAGTACATGGGGAAGCGGTTAAGTCGGTTAAAACGGTTAAGCGGTTAGTCCGAAGGTCCCTTAACTAATTTAACCGAGGCTGGTACTCCAGCCGATTAACCTTTAAAAACTCACCACCGGTGTCTCATTCACCACTTCCGGTGCATCGTAGAAATCGTACTTTTTGAACCCAAGCATCGAGCCGACCATGTTCGTAGGGAAGACTTGAAGCTTTGTGTTGAAGTCGCGCACATTCCCATTGTAGAAGCGACGAGCAGCTTGGATCTTGTCTTCTGCATCGACGAGCTCACGCTGCAGGTGTGCGAAGTTGTCCGATGCCTTCAAGTCTGGGTAACTTTCCGCAACGGCGAACAGGGACTTGAGCGTGCCGGAAAGAATGTTTTCTGCCTGCGCATGTGCGGCTGGCGTTCCAGCATTCATGGCGTTTGAACGCGCCTTCGTCACTTCTTCGAAAACAGAGCTTTCATGTTTGGCATATCCCTTTACGGTGTTTACCAAGTTGGGGATAAGGTCGTAGCGACGCTTCAATTGCACTTCGATATCCGACCATGCCTCTTCCACACGGTTCTTGCTGGTGACGAGGCCGTTAAAGACCACCACGAGCCAGAGGCCGCCCAGTACGAGAACACCAACAATAATCAACGTTGTAGTACCCATAATGGTAAGGTTTAAAGGGTTTGTCCTATCGTATGTATTTTACACCAGCCCGTAAAGCGGTAAAATAGGGGTCGTTGCTAATGTAAGCCAAATTATGAACATCCCCTCTATTGCCGGAAAGAAACTGATTGCCTTCGATCTTGATGGAACGGTCACGGAGAGCAAATCGCC
>JBBUEW010000040.1:0-23930 GCA_038078095.1 Patescibacteria group bacterium
TGTTTGAGGACGCCGGCAATCGAGGCGAAGTCGGTCATCTGCGCCTGATACTTTGCAATGTCGTCTTCGGTGATCTGGACTCCTTTGATGATCGGCTTGATCTTCGGTAATGCATCGTACAGTTTGAATCCCTGCTTGAGACTTTCCTCACTCACCAAATAGATGACGGCGTGTGTTTTGTGCCGTTCTTCCAGCTCGAAGACAAGTTCTTTCACGCGTGGGTCTTGCGGTTGTGTGGTTCCAATGCGGAGCTCGGGGCCGGTAAACAGAAAACAGATGGATTTGCTCTGCTTTGCTTGTTCTTCCGGTACGAGTGTTAACGCGTCGGGACTGATCGGGAATCCTTTGAGGACGATGTAGGGAACGCCGAGACTTCGAGCGAGACGTTCCGTTTCCGTTTCTTTTTCGCGCAACGAGATAGCGCTCATTTTATCGGTGAGCTTCTGCGATGTTTCTTTGTCCGCGAGCGTGATGCTGGTTTTTGGTGTCTCGTCTTGAACGTGGATCATCGCTGCCTCCGATTCTCGACGTTCATCCGCGTTTGGTCGAAGTGGCATTTCCGGAGTTTTGACCGTGCTCAAAACTTGAACCGCAGGGTTTCCGGTGTTTTTTTGTTTCAGGAGATCGGTAATGGATGGCAGGTTTCCCAGCATGCTTAGCGACGCGTCAAAACTTTACGGGTGTAATGGTGCACACGAGCGACGAATGGTGCTCGGTCTAAATATTCTACCAACAATGTCCAGCAGGCGTAGGTGAATGTCGTCATGATGCCGGCAGCAAAAAGCGTGAATAAGACCGCCAAGATCATGCCGATGACCGTCACGGCAATCATGCCGCTGTACGATCCGATGACGAGTGTTTCGGCAAAGAGAAGGCCGATCGGAATACCGAGGACCGTTAAGCCGAACAGATAGGTGACGGTCATCACAAGGTTTGTGGCAAAAAGGAGAAGTGCCACCTCGCAGGCAACAAGGGGATGGCGGAGAAGACGTTGCACGCCTTCTTGCAAACCACGAACGATGGAAACGTTTTCTTGCCCCACGGCAATAAGGGTGAGCATGGCGACGACGTTGAGGACAAAGCCGACGAAGAGCGTTGCTGCGGCAAGGAGAAGGGCCGTTGCGCCGCCGGCTGGGACGGAAAGGGGAAGCTCGCGAATCAGGAGTCCACCGCCGCCGAGCACGATGAAAATTGCCACGTGGAACAAGAGATCAACGCCGAGAATGCGGAGGAAATGGTGATGGTGGAGTGTTCGTAAAAGATCGCGGCTCGTCAGGCGTTTCTTGCGGTGGACGGCACGATGCATGGCGACGAGGAGAATTTGCTGACACAGCACAACGACAAAACCGAAACTCAATATTACGGCAAGGATGCCCAGTGTCGCCCAGACCACATTCGTTGTGCCCGATGCGATGACGAGACTGGCGTAGTTCTGAAAGAAAGCGAAGACGTTTCCTCCAAAGGCGCTGGTGATATTCATTTCTGGGCGTAAGGCAATTTGTGCTTGTTGGATGACGTCATTCACGACGACACCAGTGCTGGCAAACCCTGCCAGTAACGCAAAGGCCCACAACTCTTTGTGTGCCCACGCAGTCGTGAGGGCACGCCAAAGCATTGGGCGGTACACAGATTCGTTCGGTGCTCGTTTCATACTCCTCCAAGAGATAGCAAAAGTATACCACTTCAAATCAAAACCACGATCGTGATGATCGTGGTTTTGGTGATTATGATTGAACGGGGAGTGGCTTCTGTGTTTCTGCTTTCACAGCCGGACCGACCAGGGCGACGAACTCTTCTTTCTCGATGGTTTCTTTTTCCAGTAAATGTTTCACGATAGCGTCCATCTTGGCGCGTTCCTTGCGAATAATGCCGCGAGCAGTTTCCTTGGCGTTATGAAGGATGGCGTTGATTTCTTCGTCGATGCGTTCGGCAATCTTTTCGGAGTAGTCGCGGCTCTCGTGAATTTGTCGTCCAAGGAAAATTGGTTCATCACGCTCGCCGTACGTTCGAGGGCCAAGGGCGTCACTCATACCGTACTGGGTGACGAGTTCACGAGCGAGTTGTGTGGCGCGCTGGAGATCGTTGCTGGCACCGGTGGTGAGATCGCCGAAGATTTCGTTTTCAGCGACGTATCCACCAAGCATCATAGCCAGTTCGTCAACGAATTCTCGTCGTGAATGCATTTTCTTATCTTCGTCCGGAATCGACATCGTGTATCCCGCGGCGCGACCACGAGAGATGATCGACACCTTATGGACGTCGTCACAGTGGGGGAGCATGTGGCCAACGATGGCGTGACCAGATTCGTGATAGGCGGTAATGGTGCGTTCTGCGGCGGAGAGGATGTGGCTCTTGCGTTCTGGTCCGAGCAAGACTTTCTCGATCGAATCAAGGAGATCTTGTTGCATGATGGTTTTGCGATCGCGTCGAGCGGCAAAGATGGCTGCTTCATTCATGACGTTCATCAAATCTGCACCAGACAGTCCGGTTGTACGTTCAGCAACGCGTTTGAGGTCGACGTTTGGATCGAGTGGCTTATTCTCACCGTGGATTTTGAGAATTGCTTCACGATCTTTCAGGTCTGGGCGGTCCAGGATAACGCGGCGGTCAAAACGGCCAGGTCGGAGCAATGCAGAATCGAGGACGTCCGGGCGGTTTGTTGCGGCGATAACGATGACGCCAAGATTTGGATCGAATCCGTCCATCTCGACGAGAATTTGGTTCAGCGTTTGTTCACGCTCATCGTGTCCGCCACCAAGACCAGCACCACGCTGACGACCAACCGCATCAATTTCGTCGATGAAAACAATACACGGTGCAGCTTTTTTGGCTTTGGCAAAAAGATCGCGAACGCGGCTGGCACCAACACCGACGAACATCTCTACGAACTCGGATCCGGAAATATGGAAGAAAGGAACATTGGCTTCGCCGGCGACAGCGCGGGCGATAAGTGTCTTTCCCGTTCCTGGGGGACCCATCAAGAGCACGCCTTTCGGAATTTTGGCACCGAGATCGGCAAACTTTTTTGGCGTCTTCAAGAATTCAACGATTTCGGCTAGTTCCTCTTTTGCTTCGGGATTTCCCGCAACGTCGTGGAAGGTGATGCGATTTTTTTTGTTTGTGACTTCACGAGCATTGCTCTGGCCAAATGTCATCGCCTTGCTGTTCGCGCCCTGCATCTGACGAAGAAAGAACCAGAGAACGACCGAAAGGCCGATGACGACGATAAGCGTGGGGAGGATGCTGCGGGCAAACACCATGGCGGGACTTGGTTCCACCACGTCGATGGTGATGGTTTTCAATGTATCCGAGCTGACGCCGGCAGTTTGTAAGTATTCGCTAAACGTTTGGCCGGATTCCTTCAAGCTCGTATACGTTTTTCCGTCCGTCCCGGTGGCGGTGACGGTGTTGTCCAGAACTTCGATTTTTGAAATTTCGTTGTTCTGGATTTTTTGAACCAATGTCGAAATTCCGAGTGATTCGGTTTGGTCTTTGGGGAGATTGGCGCTGGAGAAAACGACGCCAAGGATGACGAGTGCCAGCAAGAACAGAACGATGTTTTTGGAAAGCGGTTTCATAGAAGATTAGCCAAGGATACTCGCGAATGATGGCAGAAAATACCCTATGTAGCAAGCGAGCCGCCCCACGCGTTCGGGGGCGGCTCCGTTGCCGTGTCGGGACTACATCGTACCGGGTCGGTGACGGTAGGTGCCGTCTCCGACGTTGGTGACGTAGTTGCGGGAAGCGAGGGCCGCGATGCACTCGCGCGCGGTGTGGATGGGGAACGTCACCCCGCAGCTTCGCCGTTCACGTTCCACTGCGCCCGCGATCCGCCTGATGCTCCACGCGACGGTGGGTTCGCGCTGGAGAATCTTCAGCATGGTGAAGCAGTTCGCTCCCTGATCGCGGAGTCGACGGGGCAACGTCGCCTTGATGGCTCGGCGACGCTCGTCGTCCGTGTGGACTGTGGTGTCGCCGAGGGGCGCGCGAGGAGCTGGGCACGCGGAGAACTCCGGGGCCGGCGGCTTGTCGCGACGACGGACCGCGTGTCGGATCTCTCTGCGGTTCGACGTCGCCCAGACGGTCACGATCTCGCTCCAGTCTCCGCGACCGAAGTAGGCAACGATCCGTTGGGGTTCCATCAGCTCGTTGCGCGAGAACGCTCCCATTGTGACGAGCCGTACGGCGAGCGGGAGAGCTCCTTCGCCCAGCGTCATCAGGGCGTCGATCAGGCGCTGGGCGTCTTCGACACGCAGGCTGTTCCGGGCGAGGATGGTGACGAAGGCTTTTCCTGACACGTCGGAATTCGCTGCCTCGCACCACTCCTGGAGCACGTCCTCCGCCCGTTCCGGCTCGAACAGGTCTTCGAGGGCTCCGAGGTAGAGGATGAAGAGGCGCCGCAGGGGCGGCGCGTCGTTTTCACCGGCGGTTCCTGTCTGAGCGTGAGACTCCATTCGTTTTTGCCTCCAAAAAGTGGCCCGAAGATTCCAACATAATTTTCGCGGTTCGTCAAACAAAAAACCGCTCAGATGAGCGGCTTTTTGAGAGAAGAATTATTTTTTCTCTTCGGTCTTGTCGGCTTTTTCTACCTTCTCTGCTTTTTCGTCTGCTTCCTTCAGGGAAAGGCCGAGGCGGTGTTCGTTTGGTTCCACGGACACAATGCGGAACTTCATGACGTCACCAGGCTTTGCAAGCTTCGTTGGGTCTTCGACGGCTTTGTCGGAGAGTTCCGAAACGTGGGCCAAGCCCTGGATGTCGGCGTCGAGTTCTACAAAGAAACCGAATGGGTTTACTTTGATGATTTTGCCTTCCACCCAGTCGCCAACCTTGTAGCGCTTGCTGACGGACTTCCACGGATCCTCCGTCAATTTCTTCATGGAGAGGAAAATTTTGCTGCCTTCAATGCCGATGATTTCGGCACGGACGTTGTCGGCAACTTTGAGGACGTCACGTGGATGATCGATGCGCTGCCAGGCGATTTCGGAAATGTGGACGAGGCCTTCCAGAGGTGTTGCACTTCCGGTTGGGAAGAACTTCACAAACGCGCCGAAGTCCGCAACAGCAGAAACATCACCGGCAATCACATCACCAACGCGGCATTGCGCGATGACATTCTTCTGTTCCTCTTCCCATACTGCCTTTTCGGACACGATCAGCTTTCCATCGTCTTCATGAACGTCGAGCACTTTGACGCGCATCGATTCGCCCACAAAGCTTCGGAGCTTTTCGAAAATCTTCTGCTTGTCACCACCGGCTACACGTGGGTAATGCTCTGGCGCAAGTTGCGACACTGGCAAGAAGCCTTGCACGTGGTTCACACGAACGATAAGTCCACCTTTGTTGGCGTCGAGTACCTTTACCGAGATCGCTTCGCCACTTGTTGAAAGTTCACTCAAATCCTTCCAGGCGCGCTGCTGACCAGCGTAACGGAACGAAAGTTCGACTTCGCCGTTTTCGTTTTCCAAGTCGACGACGGTTGCTTCTACTTCTTCGCCGTCCTTGAGGTTCTTGTACGCCTCAGCCTCGGCGTAAAGTTCGCGACCGCGGACGACACCGGTGGTGAGCCCTTTAATGTCGATGCGGATTTCGCGACCCTTTGTGGAAAGAACGCGACCCTTAATGGTGTCGCCAACCTTCGGAATGGTGAAAAGCTCATCCTCTTTCAAGAGTTCATCTAACTGATGTGCTACTGCTTCGTTCATAATGAAAATATCCAGACCGAGCCGAAGGCCCTGAGCAAGTCGAAGGGCGTGAACGGGCGTTCTGGGGCTAGGGATTATTATAGGCGCCAACATTCTATCGTTCTCTGCTTAAATGTCAATGAACTTGTTTTAAGAAGCTATAAGAAATTTGATTTCATTTGACTTTTATGCTATAATTTCCAGTTACGTTAGGGTCCGCGTTCCTTGCTAATCATGGAGAACATCGTGTTCCTTTCCTGTTTTGAAATCGACGGCAATCGTGGATCGGTTGTTCCGGGGTTACCGCTGAAGTTCCCCGTGATATGTCCGGGGTTACCGGATTGGGTCCTTGACCGGGGCTACTCCCCAAGGGGCGGAGAAGTTCCAGAGCCAGTTTCTCTCACGAAGTTCTACCTTCAGGAGGGGCGTCCTCCGGAAGTGGAAAACGGGCGCATCATGAGCGCCGTGTTAGTGAATATGGAGACGGGGGAGCTTCGTTTGAGCGGAGAAAGCGGAGAGGCAATCGGCACTGACACGGATCGTGTCTTGGTGCTGTACAGATTCTCCTTTCTCAGCGAGTACCTCGCTTGCACCGGTGGGGTACTCGAGTCAGACCCTCGGTGCTATAGCGTAATGGGCAGAGACCGGAGCAAAGACGTAGAAACTGTGGGTTCCTGGGACTGGTCCCCGCTCAGGCAACAGTCCTTCGGGGTTCGCCTCGGGGATCGGCACCGCTGGTTCGTACATAGGCTGGTAAGCCTCCGGGTCACGCAGTCTCTCGAGATGCAGAAACGTGCTGCTTTCCCACTGTCCTTCACTGGCCGTTCCCACCGGTTGACATTTTCCGGTGGTGGTCGGTTCGAATTCGAGGGTTTCGACACCAGTGATACTTCGGGGTGACGGGTAGACGCAACGGCATCTGAGGACCCGCGTACGAAGGCGGTGCCCCAGGTGCCGTTCTTCGTTTCCTTCGTTCTTCTCTATGTGTAGCTTGGTGTATAGTCAAACTGTAGTTTCGTAAATTCAGTCCTATGATTATCCGAGAACTCATGCGCACCGACATGGCGACGGTCACGCCGGAGACGTCTTGGAAAGACGCCGCCGAGCTCTTCTTTGCTCGGCATGTTTCTGCGGCTCCCGTGGTTGACGAAACGGGTCATTTGGTTGGAATTTTAAGTGAAAAAGATCTTTTCCGAGGCCTTTTCCCAAGTTTTCGGGAATGGGTCCAGACCCCAGAGAGCTATCTGGATTTTTCAGTCATGGAACATCGGGCGGCGGAAGCAGCGACGAAAACCGTGCAGGAAGTGATGTCCACCCGGGTGCTGACAGCCGGTCCTGATACTCCGATTTTGAAGGTCGGCGCCTTGATGGTTTCTTCGGGTATCCACCATATCCCAGTGGTTGAACACGACATGCTCATCGGTATGGTCGGCCGAGGGGACATTTACCGGGCGATTTTACACACCTATTTTGGAATTTCGAAGGAGTAGCTTTTCGCTAATATTTGCAAATAAATTGCAGAAAGTGGCTTGACTTTCGGGCTATTTTTTGCTATAGTATTTTGTTCGGAGTGCAACATCCATGACCCGTAATCCTCAGAATCGAACCATTGCTCAGGTCCGGCAGGACAACCCGCGACTGAACGGAAACATCGATCGCCGGGGTGGCACCCGCCTCTACCGGGAATTCGCTGAGGGCGAGCAGATACAGGAATGGCTCCGCGCCGAGATGATGCGCCGGCACCCCTTCCGGCAGGTGAAGGAGGGTGACTCGGAGGGCCTGGCGCTCGTTCTCGACGGCTGCCGCTGCGGCTTCGTGCACCTCGAAACGAAGCAGATGGAAGACGACGAAGACGACCCGCATGGCTTCGACCTTCACTCCGTCTACTTCATCTTCAAGGTGGCCCCCTGCATCGCGCATCAGCGTCTGGCGGGGATGAGCTGGTTCTTCCGTACGTGGTTCGTGCGGCAGAACGGGTTCTATCCGCTCGACGAGGAGATGCTCGCCCTCGGGAAAGACCACGATCAGTTCCTGGATTCGGCGGTCCAACGGGGCTACTACCTCGAAGAATGCTGGGTTCGGTGGCTACGGAGCAACGGTCACCGCGAGCATGCGAACATCAACTACTCGGACGTCGACACCTGATCTTCGTCACGAGCTCAACGGGACCCACCCACGCAACGCGCGCCGGGTGGGTCTTCGATTTTATTCCACAGTGTCCATCCTCTTTTTGCCCCTCAATCGGTACAATGGGGTCACTATGGTCCACCCCCACGCAGCGTTGTTGCAAGAATTTCAGATTTCCGCGAACAAGTTGGTCCCTTTGACGCCGCCCGAGATTGTTGAAGAAGCAAAAAAGCTTGTCCAGGAACTGTCGGCCAACGAAAACGCGGGTGTTGAGCAGATTCGTCAGGCGCTTATTTACGTCGGGCAAAAGGAGTTTCCATACCGAAAAGCGTACGAAGAGCTTTGCGCGAAAGACGAAGAAGTTCGAATGCAGGAAATCGTGTTGGGAAAACTCGACGCATCCGTGAAAGGGAAGATCGAAGCCGTCACCACCCACGGCGTGCACATTTTAGATTTTGTGAAGAGTTCGCAGTTCGAAGCCTTGGACTCGAGTGACCGTTTAGCGATTGATACGGCAGTCCTTGATGCGCACGATCAGCTCAATCAACAATGTGATGAGCGGGCGACATCACGAAAAGCTTCGTACGATGAGCTTGTTGCGCGTTGGAAAGCGACGGAAGAAAAGATTCAGGCCATGATCGAGGTTCTGAAGGGAATGGCCGATCGGGATCCAAAGTGGCACGACGAAATTGTGGGCCGGGCTCGACAGTTTGAAGAAGGGTGGTCGGTGGTAGAGCGAGATCCGACGGAAGAGGAAGTTCAAAAAGAATTAGAATATTGGGCTAGAGTCCTTGGTGAGAGTGAAGACGAGGAAGTGTTGGAATAATGGCCTGTCTGTGTTACTCTTTTCCCGAATTCTGAACGCCCTATGAACATTAGTTGGAACGGATTAGGAAGCATCGTGTTGACCGCAAAGCCGGGTCAGACTGATGTGTCGTTGGTGACGAATCCGTTTACGTCGCATGGAACGGTAAAGTTTCCTCGTCAGATCCAGGCGTCGCTCGTTGTGCAGACGCACGAGGCCGAGGAAACGGAGAATATTGCTGCGATCGTGCCCGAACACGACGGAGATGCTGCGCCGTTTGTGGTGGCGCATGCCGGCGAGTACGAAGTGCGTGGTTTATTCGCGACGGGCGTCGAGGCAACCAAAAAAGATGGAACGCTGCATACCATTTATCGCTTCGACGTCGAGGGGATGCACGTGGGGTACTTGGGCGCGATTGATCGTCCACTTTCCAGCAAAGAACAGGAAGCGCTCGGTGCGATTGATATTTTATTGATTCCGGCTGGTGGCAAGGATGTGCTGAGCGCATCAGCTGCTGCGCAGCTTGTAGCGCAGATTGAGCCGCGGATCGTCATTCCGATTTACGTGGCGGCCGCAGAAGGGGATGAATATGCGGATGTGAGTGCGTTTTTGCGAGAAGTGTCCGCACCGCAAGAAACGATGAGTAAGTTGAAGATTACGCGTGCCGGACTGCCGGAAGAAGAGATGCGCGTGGTGGTGCTGTCACGAGGGTAAGATATGGAAGGCGAACGCGTCATGCTCACCAAGCGGAAGCTGTTCGCGGGCAAAACCGCCTGGGTCCTTGGTGCATTTGCGGTGGCTGTCCTTATTGGAACCATCGTTCAGATGAAAATGACATGGAATCGCGAGCGCATGCGCGGCATTTCGAGCGAAGCGAATGATGTCATTGGTGCGGCAAAAGCAGGGTTCGACACATTAGCGCCCAAGGAGAACGTGATCGATCCGATTGGGGAGATTCTGAGTCCTCTGCCCGAAGAGAATTAAAACTATTGTGAGGGCAAAGGGCAGGGGGCAGAGGTGGTCGCATCTGGAATGCGTCATAACCTTTGCCCATTGCCCATTGCCCTCTGCCCTTCCTCATTACTTCACTTATGCCCAAATCACCCGACACCACCAACGAAGACGCCGGCCTCATGCCCATCGGCAACGTCCTGCAGCAAAGTATTACCGACGAAATGCGTCGCGCGTACTTGGACTACGCCATGTCCGTTATCGTCGCTCGTGCTTTACCGGACGTCCGCGATGGCATGAAGCCGGTGCATCGTCGTATTTTGTACGCCATGTGGAGCGTGGGACTTCGGGCGAACGCCAAGTTCCGCAAATCGGCCACCATTGTTGGTGAAGTGCTGGGTAAATACCACCCGCACGGCGACATTTCAGTGTACGACTCCATGGTGCGTATGGCGCAGGATTTTTCCTTCCGCTATCCGCTCGTGACCGGCCAAGGAAACTTTGGATCGATGGACGGTGATGGTGCCGCTGCGTATCGTTATACCGAAGCAAAACTTTCCCCGATTGCCGAAGAAATGCTCCTCGATATTGAAAAGAATACCGTCGACTTCCGTCCGAACTACGACGGGAGCCACGAGGAACCGTCGGTGCTTCCGGCAAAATTACCAAACTTGCTCGTCAACGGCATGATCGGTATCGCCGTCGGTATGGCCACGAACATCCCGCCGCATAACGTGGGGGAGATCTCGAACGCTATTTTGAAACTGATCGACAATCCCGAAACGTCGATCGACGACATTCTCGAGGTGATGCCTGGTCCAGATTTCCCAACCGGTGGGACTATTTATGGGGCAAACGATCTGCACGCGGCGTACTCCACGGGTCGCGGCGGTGTTGTCCTCCGTGCGAAGACTGAGATTGTCGAGGGAAAGAAGGATACGTCGATGATTATCGTTCACGAGATTCCGTATTTAGTGAATAAGAGCTCGCTCATCGAAAAGATGGCTGATTTGGTTCGCGATAAAAAGCTGGAAGGGATTCGGGATTTGCGCGATGAATCGAACAAAGAAGGTGTTCGCATCGTCATTGAGCTGAAGAAAGATGCATACCCACGAAAAGTGCTGAACCGTTTGTACCAGATGACGCAGTTGCAGACGACGTTCCACTACAACATGCTGGCGCTCATCGACGGCTTGCAGCCACGTATTTTGAACGTGAAGCAGATTTTGGAAGAGCACATTAAACATCGCCAAACTGTTGTTCGCCGTCGCACCGAATACGACTTGGCCAAGATCGATGAACGTCTCCACATTTTGGAAGGCCTTCGTATTGCTCTCGCACATATCGACGAGGTGATTGCGACGATCAAGAAGTCGAAAGATAAGGACGAAGCGCGCGAAAACTTGATGAAGCGGTTTAAGATGAGTGAACGTCAGGCGGTTGCGATTTTGGAAATGCGTTTGCAGTCGTTGGCCAACCTTGAACAGTTAAAGATCGAACAGGAGTTTGCTGAAAAGATGAAGATCAAGGAAGCATTGGAAGCAATTTTGAAGAGCGAAAAGAAGCTGATGGCAGTCCTTCGCGCCGAGCTCGTGGAGCTGTCTGAAAAATTTAGCGACGAACGACGCACGAAAATCATCAAGGCTGGCATCAAAGAATTCTCGATGGAAGATATTATTGCCGACACCCCCGCTGTCGTCATGATGACCAAAGACGGTTACATCAAGCGCGTTCCGGCTGACACGTTCACGCAACAGGGCCGTGGCGGTAAGGGTGTCATCGGTTTGACGACCAAAGAAGAGGATTCGGTGGAAGCCGTTTACTCGACGACGACGCACGAAGACATGATGTTCTTTACATCGCGCGGTCGCGTTTTCCGGTTGAAGGCCTACGATATTCCTGAAGCATCGCGGACGGCCAAGGGTCAGGCGATCGTGAACTTTCTCGAGCTTGGACCGGGCGAGAAGGTCTCGGCGGTGCTCACCGGCAACCTCAAGAAACAAGTTGGAGCAAAGTACATCATGATGGTCACCAATCGTGGCACCATGAAGAAGACGAAGCTGGAAGACTTTGAAAATGTTCGTCGATCGGGTTTGATCGCAATTAAACTCAACGATGGCGATAACCTGCAATGGGTACGCACCTCGACAGGAAAAGATGACGTCATGCTCGTGACCGGAAACGGTATGTCGATTCGGTTCAATGAAGACGACGTGCGCCCGATGGGCCGTATTGCGGCTGGTGTGCGTGGCATCAAGCTTAAAGGAGATGATGAGGTGATCGGCATGGAAGTGCTCACACAAGAGGCATTGAAAGAGGGTCGTCAGCTCATGATTGTGATGGGCAACGGATTCGGGAAGCGAACGGATGTTGAAGAATATGGTTTGCAGGGCCGCGGAGGATCTGGCATCAAAACAGCTCAAATCACAGCAAAAACGGGAAAACTCGTAGGGGCGTATATGACAGAGAATCGTGATTCGCGTGATCTCCTCATCGTTTCCCAGGGCGGACAGGTGATTCGGACATCGGTGACATCGGTGTCGATCATCGGTCGAGCAACGCAAGGGGTGCGTGTGATGCGTTTCAAGCAAGCGGGTGACACGGTTGCGACGGCAACAGTTGTGGCCGCGGGAACGATTGTGAAGGAAGAAAAGTAGGATCAAAGCAGCAAGGATTTTGGGCGGGAAGGAGGAAATTTCCTTCCTAAAACGCACGATGGACCGGCCCCTCGGGAGCCGGTCCACGTCGTTCGTCGGTGTCGTTGACCCTGTCTCTACAGCCGGATGCGGCGCTCCAGGAGGCCGGCGACGAACTTCAGGCCCTCGTAGGCATCGGTCAGGCCGTCGTCGGTGACCAGGTTCGCGGATGCGTCATCCAGCCGATGGAGGACCAGTGCGACGGTGTCCCCCTTGGAGAGCGGTATCATCTTCGGTCCGAGTTCGCGAATCTTGATCAGGACGCGAACGCTCTCGCCGAAGGCCCAGCTCGTGCTGAATGCACGCCAGGGGCCTTCGTCGCCGGTACCGTTGCGCTTCCGGAGGCTGTGCATCTCGGCCACGGGAGCCAAGATGCGCTCCACCTCGGCACGCGCCTGCACCACGCTGCACACCGCTTGCAGGGCAACCATCTGCTTCCGGACTTCGGGGATGTCCCCGTGGTCCATCGCAGCCGCCGCCCGCTGGAGGATGGTGCTCATGGTGAAGAACCAACTTCCGAACGGCGCCACCTGGCAGGTGGTGAGCTGGGCCGCGTGGCCGCGCCAGAAGCCCGCCGCATTGTCCTGCCGCACGATGTTGCCCGGTTCGCCTGTGAGCGGGTCGCTTTCGAACGACTGGAATGCCACCCGTCCCATGATCCTCGTGTGCTTGAGGAGCGCGTTGAGCAGGGCAGCGATCGCCTGGGTGTTTTTGCCCATGCGCCAGCCCTTCAGGACGATGTCGTCCCGCCGCTCGCGCAGCAGGCGCTCGACCATCTGGATGACGAGGCTCGCACGCTCGATGTTGACCTTGCCGCTGCTGTCGTGAACGTTGCTGAGTGCGACGAGCGCTTCCGCCACCGTCACCTTGCGTTCCTCTTCCACGTTCCCGAGCGCTCCGACTGCCGCCAGAACCGCCGTGCACCAGGACTCGGCCTGGGCGGGATCCTGCGGATCGATGACGAGGTGGCGACGGTAGAGGTCGCCGACGGCTCCTTCCACGCCCTCCAGGGTGGGGACTTCGACGGCGTCGTAGGTGACCGGCCCGCGTGTTTGTCCGCGAGCACCCTCGAAGATGGTGCCGTACACCAGCCAGCAGCGGAGATGATCGGGTACCCGGTCCTTGGACCGAATGCCGTGTCGCCGACGGGCCAGGCCATCGTGCTGCACCCAGGTCGTTCCGCGAGTGAAGTTCTCACCCGCCACCGGCGTGATCACATAGCCGCCTTCCCGCACCGCGCCGAACACGTCGTCGCGAGTGAGGGAAGCCGGGTGTCCGAGCTTGCCCTTGGCAGAGCCGCGGAAGGTGCCGCGAGGAAGATTGAATGGGTCAAGTCGCAATTGAAGCCTCGAAACGGCCTGATGCCGTGGCAATTGGGTTATCCAGCGTGGTTGCGCCGGTCAGGCAAGGTAGCAGGAATTTTTCCTTGACGTCAATCAGCAATTTCGCTACTATTCGCGCATTCGTAGTTATTAAGCGCAAGGGAGTAGGTACTTACTACTGCCTCGATTTCTTCCTCTATGCCACTCCCGTCATTCCGCAGCTCCCGATCGAAAGTCCGTCGTCGCCGCTCGCATCACGCGTTGAAGCCGATCGCGGTGACCACATGCCCAAAGTGTGAAGCGATCTTGTTGCCACACCGTGCGTGTAACAAGTGTGGTGCCTACAAAGATCGATCGGTCGCCAAGGGCATGACCGAGGTGAAGAAGGCGATTGCCAAAACCACCAAAAAGACTGCGGTCAGGAAGACATCTGGCAAGCCGGGCCACGAAGGTCACGATCACGAGTAAGATGCAAAGGGCCCCGCTGTTTGGCGAGGGCTTTTGTTTTGGGTATACTGTAAGAGCTTTTGTTACGGCGAAGGCATTTGAGGCTATTTTCGACGCACGGGATGTCGACGAGAAAACGTACTGAGCCGTACGTTGACGAAGTCGACAAGGCACCGTAAGTCGAAAAGAGACCAAATGCGTTCGCCGACATTCTATGTCCAACAGGCACCTGGCTAGAACCATGGCCATGCAAGTTCTTTACGAATGGGATTTCCGTGGCAAAGAGAACGTCCGGCTGCCGGAGGTGGTAGCTTTGGTGCGCGAAGAATTTGCGCCGGCATTTGATGACGGAGGGTATGTTGAAAAGCAGGTAGAAACGATCGTCGGTCGACTTCCAGAGATCGATGCCCTTATCAACGAGTTCACACCAAACTGGAACGTCGACACCATGACAGCGATCGATCGAAATATTCTTCGCCTGGGTGCCTACGAGTTGCGTTTCGACGAAGCGATTCCATCGAAAGTCGCCATCAACGAAGCGATCGAACTCGGAAAGACGTTTGGTGGGGAAGCATCGGGAAAGTTTGTGAATGGCGTTCTGGGTGCGGTCCTTAAAGATATGGCGGCCAAAGGTGTGGTAAAAACAGCAGATGCTGCCAAAGAAAAAGTTCAAGAACCTGAATCAGCAGAATGATCATGTATGCAGAAAGATATTGCCGAACTTGCGAAAACGATTGGTGTCCCTTTGAAAGTCGATGGTCACTTGGAACAGGCGGTCGTTCATCGATCGTATCTAAATGAGCATCCGGATTTTCCCCTGGCCCACAACGAACGTCTTGAGTTCCTCGGCGACGCCGTGTTGGAACTTGTCGTTACTGAACACTTGTACAATCATTACGAGAATCCCGAGGGGGAGCTGACGACCTGGCGTTCGTCGATTGTGAATGGTGACAGCTTAGCCTCGATTGCCCAGGATCTCGGCGTTGAACCGTACCTCTACCTTTCGCGTGGCGAGGAGAAAGACGCAAACTCGAAAGCTCGACGGTATATCCTTGCCAACGCCATGGAAGCGATCATCGGGGCAGTCTACTTGGACTTTGGTTGGGACGTTTCAAAAGAGTTCATCCTGAAGTACGTTGTATCGAAGTTGGAGGGAATTATTGCCGAACGGTCGTACATCGATCCGAAGAGCCGTTTTCAAGAAGCTGCACAATCGCGTATGTCAATTACGCCAAGTTACAAAGTGCTCGAAGAAAGTGGACCGGATCACCAGAAAACGTTCATCATGGGGGCGTATCTTGGAAAGGATTTGGTTGCCAAAGGAGAGGGGACGAGTAAACAAGAAGCACAGATCTCGGCAGCTGCGGCAGCGCTGAAGGCAAAAGAATGGTAAACAAAAACTCCTCGGTTTTCCGAGGAGTTTTTGTGGTGCGAGCGGAGGGACTCGAACCCCCGGCCCTCTGGTTCGAAGCCAGATGCTCTATCCAACTGAGCTACGCCCGCAATTGAAACCGCCATAAGTGTACTTGTTTGCTTGACCCTGGTCAAAAAAATGTGCATCATATGGGCGGTTCTGCATCGGTAGCTCAGCGGTAGAGCAGGTGACTCTTAATCACTTGGTCGTGGGTTCGACCCCCACCCGGTGCACCACAAAACCCCGTCTCACAAGGACGGTGTTTTGTTTTGGAGAATCGGAGAATTTCTTTGCTATACTGTGTGCAATATGTCCATGCTTCTTTTTGTTGGCATCATCCTGGCGGGGGTGCCGGCGCTCCTCATCATCGGTTTTGCTGGGTACATTTTTCTAGGCTTCATCAACGACGACCAAGACGCTCGCGCTATTCTCAACGTCGTCCTCGCAGTCATGGGAATCGGTATCTTGCTCATCCTTGGCCACGTGCTGACGAGTGTCATTATTCTCAGCTAGCAAAAAATCCCCATCGACACGATGGGGATTTTTGTTCCGAACATTGTTCTATGCGGCGATCTTTCCTTTGAGCGCATCCTTGAGAGCCTTGCCTGCCTTGAACTTGGGAACGCGCACAGCAGGGACCTGAATTTTTTCTGATGGGTTGCGGGGATTGACGCCCATGCGTGCGGAACGCGTGCGAGCGGAAAACGTTCCAAATCCGGCGATTGTCACCTCGTCTGCGTCCACGAGAGCCTTGGTAACTACGGCTTCGAACATCTCGACGAAATCCTCGGCGGCCTTCTTGGGGATGCCCAAACGTTCGGAAAGACGAAGAGCGAGTTCTGCTTTGTTCATAAGCGAATTGTCCTTTCCTGCGGAGTCCTCGAAGGTCTACGTAAGAAAGTCCAAAAATTATAACTGTGAATGCGCTTATGTTAGCCAAGTTTCCGGGGGGTGTCAAGTCTATCGGGCGTATTCAATAACGCGGGTCTCGCGAATGATGGTTACACGGACTTCGCCAGGGTATGTCAGGTCGTTTTCGATCTTTTTAGCAATATCACGGGCCAATTGATGGGCAGCATAATCGTCGACCTTGCCCGGTTCCACGAATACGCGCACTTCGCGACCAGCCTGAATGGCATATGCTTTTTCGACACCAGGGAAGCCAGAGGCGGTCATTTCAAGGTCTTGGAGGCGTTGTAAGTATTCCTCAAGGCTATTGCGACGAGCCCCAGGACGAGCGCCAGAAATAGCATCCGCAGCCTTTACGATGACGCCCTCGAGCGTTCGCGGCTTATCTTCGTGGTGGGCGATGGATTGGTAGCAGAGCTCTTCGGAGAAACCGAATTTCTTCATGATATTGTACCCAATTTGCGGGTGAGCGCCTTGCATGTCGTGGTCCACCGCCTTGCCGATATCGTGGAAGAGTCCGCCTTTTTTACAGATGAACACGTCGGCTCCAAGCTCTTCCGCCATCATGCCGGCCAAGCGCGCCACCTCGATGGAGTGCTGAAGAACGTTTTGTCCGTAGCTTGTGCGGAACTTCAAGCGACCAAGAATAGCGACGAGCTTTGGATCGATTGATGGAACAGGGATACCGAGTTCGTACAACGCATCTTCACCCGCCTTCTTCATCTCCTTTGCGAGCTCTTGCTTGGCGGTGTTGATGGCATCTTCGATCCTAGCCGGCTGAATGCGGCCGTCCTTGAGAAGCATTTCGAGTGCTCGCTTTGCCACCTGACGACGAACAGGGGAGAAGCCGCTGATCGTAATTGAGTTCGGCGTATCGTCAATGATCAGTTCGCAGCCGGTCAGATGCTCGAGCGTTTTGATGTTGCGGCCTTCCTTTCCGATGATGCGGCCTTTCATGTCGTCGCTCGGCAAGTCCACGAACGTCGTTGTGGCATCGACCACCTGGCTGCTCGCGAATTTACTAATCGCTAACGAAAGAATCTTGCGCGCCTTGGCCTCTACTTCGTCTTCGCTAATCTGATCCATCTTGCGGACGCGGGACATGAGAGCCTCTTTCTCATCCTCTTCAATCCGGCGGAAAAGTTCCTCGGATGCTGCTTCTTTGCTCATCCCAGCAACGGCTTGGAGCTTGACGAACGCCTCATCATGAAGCTTCGCAACGTCTTCTTTGGCCAGGACGAGTTTTTCTTTGTCCTCTTCGAGCTTCGTTTTCTTGTTTTCAAACTCCATCAACGTTTCGTCAAAACGACGTTCGCGTTCGACAATGCGGTTCTGTCCTTCTTTCATTTCCACTTCACGCTTTTCAATCTCTTTTCGTCCTTCATCGACGAGCTTTAACGCACGTTCTTTGGCGTCCAAAAGAAGTCGCTGTTCAGCAGCACGAGCAGATTGCACAATGTTGTGCTCCGAGGATTTCGCGTCGCGAAGGATGCGCTCTTCCTCTTCCTTCGCTTTCTTAAGGAGTTCTTCAGCACGAGCTTCGGCGGTACCAGCGAGCTGTTTGCCACGATTGGCACGAAACAGGTAGCCAACGGCACTCCCGGCGATGAGCGCAAGGAGGGCGACGAGCCAGAAGACTCCAGGGAAAATTGGGGGGACCATACAATCTTTTGATGGCCCGGTTTGAAAAGCAAAGGCAGTTAGCCTTTGCTTTTTTGGTGACGCGATTGCGCATGGCCTCCATTGCGCACCAGGGGTTGTTCAGAAAAAGACGAGTTCATACCCACAAGGACACCACCAGAACCGAGCCGAAACATCAATAATATTTACGATTCGAGTCTATCACGGCATCAGGTTTTTGGCCAAGAGTTGCCAGTTTTCTGGGGTGAGGGCACCGAGATCAGTTGCCCCGGCGAGGGTGTACGGACCAATCGCGCCTCGACAGAGGGCGGTGAGGTATGCCTTTGTGCCCAAAGTTTCTCCAAGGTCGCGAGCGAGGGCTCGGATATAGGTGCCTGAGGAACAGTCGATGATGACGGGGAGGTTGAAGGGAGGGGTATAGGTAGTAGGCAGTAGGGGGATGGTTGCTTCGAATCGAGTAACCGTTACGGCACGTGGTGGCCGGTCGATTTCGATTCCTTTTCTGGCTAACTCGTAAAGTTTCTTTCCACCAATCTTAATCGCTGAATGCATCGGCGGAATCTGTTGCAGATCACCGGTGAGGTTTTTCATGGCAGCTTCGAGCGCTTCGGCCGTGATCGGGTCAGTGGGGGTCGCGTCTTCAATCACTCCCTCCGGATCAAGCGTCGTCGAACTTTGACCAATGCGGATCGTCGCTTCGTACGTTTTCGGCATTCCTAAGAAAGTATCAAGATGCTTTGTCGATTCTCGCCCCACACCCACAATAAGGAGGCCGGTGGCAAACGGATCGAGTGTGCCGGCATGGCCGACGCGCTGCTCTCCCGTTATTTTCCGGACACGATCAACAACATCGTGGCTCGTGATACCGGCGGGTTTATTTACCAGAAGAAATGGCATAGGATGGAGTGTATGAAAAAACCGCTCAAAATTTTACTCTACGGCCCAACGGGATCTGGCAAGGATACGCATTCCGAGGTGATCTCAGCAACATTCGGGATTCCAGCCTTTTCGGCCGGTGGCTTAATGCGAGAAGAAATTCAGAAAAAGACAGCGATCGGTCTGGAGATTGCTCAGTACGTTGCTCGGGGAGAGATCGCGCCGGGAAATGTGGCGACTGAACTCTTGAAGGCGCGTATTCAGGAAGAGGCAAAGAAAAAGGGATATGTTTTGAACGGTTATCCTCGAACCGTTGAATCGGTAGGAACATACCTTTCTTACGATCGTCCGACGCACGTTATTCACCTCTTATTGTCCGACAATGGAGTTCGTGAGCGGCTCAAAGTACGTGGTCGACAGGACGACGCATCAGAAGCGGTCGAAACCCGTATTCGTCGTTATCACGAGGTCGAAAAGCCGGCGTGTGATCTTTGGAAGGATCAGCCCGGTGTGCATTATGGAGAAATTTCTACCGATGCACCGATCGAAGAAGTTTCTCGTCGAGTTGTTGAATTCATTCGTTCCCATGCCTGAACTTCCCGAAGTTGAAACCGTTTGTCGGCAGTTGCATCGGCGCTTGGCGGGGAAGCGGATTGTTGGCGTGGAGATGTGGAAGACGGGGAGGGAGTTTCTTGGCGGGGACCAGTTTGTAAAGGCGGTAATTAATCGGAGAATTGAAAAGGTCTATCGGCGGGCCAAAGCAATTATCTTTCACTTTGGTGACGGGGCGATGGTGGGGCATTTGAAAATGACCGGAAAGTTTATTTTTGTCCGTGATGGGTACAGGCAGGAGAAGCACGATCGAATGCTGTTCGTGCTTGATGACGGAACGAGAGTGGTGTGGTCTGACGTTCGGCAATTTGGATATTTGAAAGTTTTTAATGTGACCGAGTTGGAACAGGTACTTGCGAAGTACGGTCCCGAGCCGCTTGAAACATCGGTGTCAGACCTCGCTGATCGATTGCTGAAGCCGAAAACGAGGATGTTGAAAGTTGCTTTGCTCGATCAGGCAACGATCGCTGGTATCGGAAATATTTATGTTGACGAGGCGTGTCATCGGGCGGGCGTTTTGCCGACGCGACGGTTAGGATCGTTGAGCGGTGATGAGCGGGAGCGCGTTGCGACCTCGGCGCAAGAAGTGCTGAAGGCATCGTTGGCCCAAAAGGGAACGAGTGCAAATGATTACGTTGATACAGAAGGGAAGCAGGGTGGATTCTTGTCGCTACTTCGTGTGTACCAACGAACCGGGAAGCCGTGTCTGACGTGCACGTCGCCGATTGAGAAGGTTGTGGTCGGTGGGCGAGGAACGCATTTTTGTTCGAATTGTCAGTGTTAAAAATGATTGACGAGTGCCCTACTTTGTATCACCCTCGATTGCGTGAGGTGTGCATGGTTCAAGACATGGGTGCGGTGTACGCAGGGCTCAACCGTCACGCCGAAAGACTGTTCGGGTGGGCAAAGGACATCAACGAGGGCGACTCCTGGCGGGCGCCGCGACGGGTGCTCAACGTGCTCGGGGAGAAGAAGGGTCGCTGGCGGTTCACGTCGATTCGGTGGAACGCCCAGTGTGTCACCGAGGCCTTGATCGCCCTGCCGAAATCCGGCGACAAGGATCTCAACAAGGAGATTCCCGAGTTCCAGGATGCGGTCACCCTTTTCCGTGCCGATCTGTGCGTGGCGCAGGCGGTGGGGGTGGAAGGTGGCGTCGCTTTCCTGGGCAAGGAGCTCGGTCGGCTCCACAACCGGGGTGAGGCGGAGGTGGAGAAGGTGACGTGGCAGGGAAAAGAAGTACCGCTGTCCGTGCTCCTTCTGTCGCGCATCGCCATCGTCGTTCCGCACATCGTGAACGCGATGCGGCTGTGGATTGACGATGGTCGCATCCACGACAGCGCGAGCGCGGAAGCCTACAGCGCCTTCGTCGTTCGTCGGGGCAACGGCCAGGCGCCGATGTTCAACGAGATCATCGTGCCGCTGCCGGTTGGGTTCGATGACAGCACCGGGTTCGGACTCAGCTTCCACGAAGGCTACCCGATGATCACGCTGCGCCTGATGGGCAAGTCGGTGAGCATCCCGTTCGTCGCCGTGCAGAAGATGGAGCTCATCCGGTCGCAGACGGTGCTCGTGTCGAACACGGACGCCGACGTTGAGATGGATGCCGTCGCCTACATCCTGGAACGTCGGTTCGGCGATCGCATTCCGGAGAAGACGGAACGACCGTCGTTCGTCGACGAAGGTGACTGGGACGGTTGGAAACGGACGCTCCGGGTGCCGAGCGGGTCGGTGAGCGAGCTGTGGGAGCGGTCGCCTTCGACGCTGTCGAGTCACGCCTACGTGGCGAATCTTCCGGCGTCGAGGACCCCTGAGCTGTGGCGGATGCGTCCAATGATGGTCGATCGGCTGACGTCGGAACCGTGGTATCGGGCGCTCTACTCCCGAAAGAACGACATGATGACGGTCATCTACGGCCAGCAGGCCCTGGAGGAGCTCGCTCGGTTCCCGCCCAGCGTCCTTCGTCCTCCCGTCTGAACGTCCGGGTTCGGCACAACGCACGACACGTCGAAGACGATCGACGTGTTCCGACAACAACGCGCGCACCGACTTCCCCAGGGAGCCGGTGCGCGTTGCGTTTTGGACATTTTCTAACATTAGCCAAATTTCTTTACAAAAGCCTCGTTTTTTGCTATTCTTATGTTCGTTTGTACTCATCGTCTTTTCGGGAGGGATCAGGATGTTCGCGTACTTCCGTTTCGGTGTTCTCTTTGTCCTCATCGGTTTTTCCGGGGTCATGACTTCCGACTGGTCTACCCCCGAACTCAAGTTCTCCGCAGCGATGCTGGCTGCGGGGTTGCTCACCTGTGTCGGAGCCACGCTCTCCATCGTCCGGCCGTCGCGCCGGACCTCGTGACGCTCCCCCGTCGCCTTCGAAGGACCCCGTCGTCCGCGCTGGCGCCGGGGTTCTTCTTTTTCTTGCTCCAAGGCGCTTTCTCGGCTACACTCTGGGCCATGAATATCTCAGAACTTGCTCGTCGGCTGCGCGTGCCGACGGAAGAATTACGGTCCAAGCTCCCAGAGCTCGGTTTTGACATTGGTGGGAAGGCGATCAAAATTCCAGATCGCGATGCGGGCCGCATCATGAATGCCTGGCAGGACTACAAAAAGCGCCAATACCTTCAAAAGAAAATGGAGGATCAGAAGGCGCAGCTTTTGCTGAAGGAAAAAGTGAAGTCTGGCGACGCGCCTCGTGTGAAGGTGCCGCCAACCCTCTCTGTGCGTGAATTTGCGACGGCCTTGAATATGCCGGTGGCGAAGGTGATGCAGGAGTTGATGAAGGCCGGAATTTTGGCATCGCTCAACGAACGCATCGACTACGAAACGGCATCGATCGTGGCGGAAGATCTTGGGTTTATCGCCGAGCCTGAAGCATCGAAAGACGAATCTGTCGATGCACTGGCTGCGGACCGCATGGCCGAGGTGAAAGAGGAAGAGGCGAACTCTGGTGAGGAGCTTGCACCTCGTCCACCAGTCATCGTCGTCATGGGTCACGTCGACCACGGAAAGACGCTTATTTTGGACACGATCCGTGCAACGCGTGTGATCGACACGGAAGCAGGTGGTATTACGCAGCACATCGGTGCCTATCAGGTTTCGAAAAATGGAAAGTTGCTGACGTTTATTGATACGCCAGGTCATGAAGCATTTACGGTGATGCGCTCCCGTGGTGCGAAGGTGGCAGACGTCGCGATTTTGGTGATTGCGGCAGATGACGGTATGCGTCCGCAAACGCGTGAAGCGATCGACATCATCAAAGCGGCGAAGTTGCCGTTTGTGGTGGCGATCAACAAGATCGATAAGCCGGGTGCCAATTTGGAGCACGTAAAGAGTCAGCTTGGTGAGGTTGGACTTACACCTGAAGACTGGGGTGGAAAGACAATTTGTGTTCCGGTCTCCGCAAAAACTGGACAGAACATCGATCAGCTGCTCGACATGGTGTTATTGGTGGCCGATTTAGAAAAGGCAAACATTGTTGCCAACCCAAAACGTCATGCCGTCGGAACGATCATCGAATCGCATGTCGACAAAGGTCAGGGCCCCGTCGCGACGATCATCGTCCAGACCGGTACGCTGCATGCGCAGGATATTCTTTCGGTACGTGGCGTGGCGTACGGCCGCGTTCGTGCCATGAAGACGTTTGAAGGCAAAGAGCTCAAAGAAGCCCCGCCGTCGACGCCGGTCAAGATTCTCGGGTTTAAGGAAGCTCCATCCGTGGGCGATATTTTGGAAGTGCCAGCCAATGATGCTGTTTTGGAAAAGATTAAGGCTCAGCCAACCAAGAAAAGTGGTGTTGGCCAGGTGACGGTAAAGTCTACGGCACAGACTGAAGAAGATAAGGAAGCTGGCGAAACGAAGTTAACATTGAACGTCGTGGTGAAGGCCGACGTGCTGGGATCGCTGGAAGCGCTTATTGGTATGCTCGAAAAGATCGACAACCCATATGTGGGCTTGAAAATCGTAGGTAAAGGATTGGGCAACGTTACGGATGCCGAAATTCTCCGCGCCGAAGCGTCACAGGCCGTTATCCTCGCTTTCAACGTGAAGCCGACACCAGCCGCATCCGAGCTCGCTCGCGATAAACACGTCGACATCGAAGAGTATTCTGTTATTTATAAGCTCTTTGAAAACACTGTCGAGCGCTTGAAGAAGCTCATTCCATCGGAGAAGATTCACACCGAGCTGGGAACTGCCGAAACGTTGATGGTCTTTAAGAAGACCGAGAAGGGGCACATTATTGGTGCCAAGGTGAAGAAAGGAAAACTTGCACCAGGTGCCACCATCCGTGTGCTGCGCGATGGACAGATGATGGGTGAAGGGAAGATCGATGTCCTCCAAATCGGGAAATCCGTCGTCAAAGACGTGCTTCCTGGCCAAGAATGTGGACTCTCATTTATCGGCAAGACAAAAATCGAAATTGGCGATATTCTTGAAGCCTACACAGAAGAACTT
>JBBUEW010000041.1:0-8258 GCA_038078095.1 Patescibacteria group bacterium
TTCTTTTGACGCTCGACGTCGGCCCGTGGTCGACGATTCCGCAGATCGCACCGTTACTCCCCCGCCAAGCATCCGTTCAAACAGCGCACGACGGCGATCGTCGTTCGGTTCGGCAAGGAGAGTACGAGCGTGGCTCTTCGTAATGCGTCCCTCGACAACCGCCGCAAGCATGTCGGATGGCAGATCGAGGAGACGGAGGGTGTTGGCGATTTGCGAACGACTCTTCCCTACCCGGCCCGCAACATCTTCTTGCGTCAGATGAAAATCGTTCATCAGTGCCTGGTATGCTGTCGCTTCTTCTACAGCATTCAAATCCGCACGCTGAATATTTTCAATCAGCGCCCATTCAAGCTTTTGCCGATCGGTTGCATCGCGAACCACCACCGGAACCGTTGCTAAACCAACAGCCCGTGCCGACCGTAAACGACGCTCACCAGCAATCAACTCGTACTTGCCATCTTCCCGCACCGTCACCACCAACGGTTGCAAAATGCCATGTTCCTTCACACTTGCCATGAGATCAGTCAGATCATCTTCGGCAAAGTGATGACGTGGTTGTCGGGGGTTCGCTACGATGTCGCTTGGTGATACGCGAAGGACACGATCCTCATCCCCACCTTTGCCCTCTGCCCTTTGCCCTCCCCTTTCCCCCGCTGGCATCGGGGCAACGGTTACTCGGGGTGCTTCCGCCCTGGGAACCACAACATTCGTCACCGGCGATGGCGCCGACGACTGCGGCAACAATGATCCGAGCCCCCTTCCCAACCCTCCTTGAATCTTTTGCATATTTACACGTTTGCTGCGGCTACCCCCGACTCTTCACGCACCAAAAATTCTCGTGCCAATCGTTCGTACGCTTTCGCCGCTTTCGATTCGGGATCGTAGTGCAAAATGGTCTTTCCAAAACTCGGCGCTTCAGCCAGACGTACACTTCGCGGAATAACGGATCGGAAAATCTTGCCCGGGAAATGTTTGTAGAGCTCTTGCAGAACTTGATTCGACAAGTTCGTCCGAGGGTCGAACATCGTAATCACTGCACCCATAATACCGAGGTCCGGCTTGAGATGCTGACGAACAAGCGTCACGGTGTGCATGAGCTGACCGAGTCCCTCGAGAGCGTAGTACTCAGCTTGCACAGGAATAAGGACGCTGTCGCTCGCGACAAGTCCGTTAATCGTGAGGAGACCGAGGGACGGCGGGTTGTCGATAAGGATGTAGTCGTAATCATTGCGTACGGACATGAGGGCTGCTTCCAGTTTTCGTTCGCGATTGAATTCGCTCACAAGTTCCACCGCAGAACCGGCAAGGTCTGGTCCACCGGGAAGAAGCGCGAGACCTGAGTGTGATGTACCGACAATAAGGTCGCGAGCCTGATGAGTACCGGCAAGCGCTTCGTACGTCCCCGACAATTCCGTTGGACTATGACCAAAACCACTTGTGGCATTGCCCTGCGGATCAAGATCGACAAGAAGCACCGCTTTCCCCAAATGCGAGAGATACGCAGCAAGATTCATAGACGTCGTGGTTTTTCCAACGCCGCCCTTTTGATTCACAACCGAGACGATATGGGCCATAGCAATAGAGAAAGTATATCAGAAAAGGCACATCAGTTGTGCGCGATTCCTCCACAGTTTTATTTGACATTCTTGGCCAACTGATGCAGAATTTTGCCGCGGGGTAGAGCAGCCAGGCAGCTCGTCGGGCTCATAACCCGAAGGTCGCTGGTTCAAATCCAGCCCCCGCAACCAAAAACGACTACGCATTGCGCGGTCGTTTTTGTGTTGGGTATAGAGAGGGCAAGGGGCAAAGGTTCGGCTACGCCGACGCGATGCTACTAATTGAATTACGGAGAGAAACTAAAGAAATATAAAGAGATCGACACTCGCCATCGAGTACAAAATGCTGTTCAGCGTCGACGTATTTTAATGATTTTACAATATCAAGACAGGCTTTTGTTTCAACTAATGAAGCAATAGCGATACGGATAAATCTCGCGTAATCTTTTCGGCTTGATCGCGCGCTTCCTTCTGCGACATTTAACAAAACAGAAGTCATTGATCGACGAAGTTGTGACTGCAATCCGTTGCGCTCGCTAAAAGGAAATCCGGACGAAACTTGATAGATGCGAGTAATCAATTCGTGAATGATGGGCGTCACTCTAAGTTTTTCAAAGTTGAGAATCATATAGTGTTCTTCTTTTGCGTCATAACCTTTGCCCTCTGCCCCTTGCCCTCCCCTCACGAAACGGCGGCGGTGCTTCTCAACACCGCCGCCGCGCGTTCGTTCGTTGCTCTACGGAACCCTCACTTCCAACCCACACCCATCGCTACCCGGATCTTCCACGATGGAAACACTGACCGACGCACCGTTGTAAGTGGCGGTCGGCGTTCCCGTGAGGTCACCGGGCGGATACGGCCCCAAGCAGCTCCAGTTCTCGACGCCGTCGATAGCGAAGGCATACGAGTAGCGGAAGCGATCGTTCGGGCCCGCATCGCTGATGGCGAAGTAGAGCTCGTTGCTCCACGTACTCCAGGCGATGTTGGAATTCCAGGTGTAAGCGTAGCCGTTCTCGTTCGTGAACTGCCCGGAGATGGTGATCCAGTCCGCGTCCTCATCGAGCACCCACCACATCTCCAGCCCGACGCCCGTTCCCGGCGTCGTTGGTTCGTCGTCCACCCCACCCGTGCCTTCGCCCGGGTAGGTACCGGGGACATCTTCGGTGTCTCCCCCACAGGTCGTCACATCGTTGTTCGCGATGCAGTACGAATCCGTGGAACAGTCGCCCATGATGTCGACGAGCGCGTCGAAGTCGCGTTGCGCCAGCTCGTACACGGTGCGGTTGCCGAAGCCCATCAGCAGGTAGGTTTCCCAGTCCTTGATGGGCAGCGCTGCGCCACCTTCCATGACGTACACGTCGGACTTCTCCGTCGTGGACACCAGGCTGCCGTCACGGAACGTTGCCGTCTCCAGCGACGTCGGGTAGTTCGACAGGCTGACACCCACCGACGACGGCGAGGGCAGGCTCGTGACGCTCGACGCACCGATGCCCCACGTGGCGAGCACGGTGCTGACCCCGTCGGACAGAATCTGCCGACGGTAGCGATCCGAGTCGGTCGCCGCGCCCACAATGAGCCACGCACCGGTGCTATCGTAGACCGCGGTGACGAGGCTCGTGCCGCTCACGGAATCGCCCGTGCTGAAGCACGCCAACTCGTCGTTGGCGACGAGGGCGATGTCGTCCCAGTCGTAGTTCCGGCTGGTGAACGCGCTCTCGTTCAGGAACGGACGCACCGTGAACCCGTCGAGCAGGTACACCGTCGATGATGCCGGCGACTTCAAGAGGCTTCCCGAGGGATGCCACTTCGGCGTCGGCAGCGTCGACTGGTAGGTGTGCCCCGTGCTGATGTCGCACGTCATTTCCGTCGTCATCTCGGTGACCGTTCGGCCGGTGGCGGTATCGAACGCCGTAAACGCCAGGGCGTTCACCGACGTGCCGTACTCGCCCATCATCGTGGCGTCACCGCTGTGGCGACCGATGTGGACGTGATCCCCATCAGCGCTCCCAGTGTGGCCTTCCGAACCGATGAGCTGCCCTGCGGCCACTTCGTCACCGTCTTCGATAACGATGTCGTCCAGATGCGCCAGGATGACGTACGTGCCGTCACCGATGTCGATGGTGACGTGCTCGCCGTAGTTCTTGGTGCGGCTCTCGTCGTGCGCGTAGGCGATGCCACCGATCGGGGCGTACACCGGATCGGTCGCGTTGTTGGGCGTGTCCAAATCGACGTCGTAGCGAGTCGACGTCGAGTGATGGGAATAGCTCCCATTGGCGCCCTGCGTGCAGAGCGACAGGTAGCCTTCCGCAAACGGGAGGTCGATGGTGAGGAGATCGACTCCCCCGCCCATCGCGGTGTCCTCGCTCGTCGCGTCGTCCGGCCAGGAACCGCCGAGCGCGTTGGTGCGACACTCGATGTCGAGCGGCGCACAGCAGCCACCCAGAATGGTGGTTGCCACAATCGTGAGGATCGTGGCGGTCTTGTTCGTACACATGAGTCACTTCCGTTCATTTCGTCACACGTTGACGAAGCACACCAATCAGGATGATCGATGCACCTCCGACTCCTGGTGAGAAACTGGAATCGGAGATGCAGCGTTGCAACGGTCCGGAAGAAAGATTCTCCCCATTACTCTCGCTCCCGGACCGCGAAGGATCGTCACCATTACGTCGATGAGTGGGTCAGAAGACAAACAACGTTTGCCGAGAAGTCCAGTCTGTCGAACGAAACCGAGTCAATCACTTCCCTTTTTCGCCGATGTACGGTCGGCACAGAACTGTTCTGCACTCATCGTGTCATCAATAATTCGCATCGCCAATCCTCGACGAGGCTCAAAAACCAAAAACCTGCCGGACTGTTCCGGCAGGCTCTGGGGATAACAACATTTTTGCTCCATCATCCCTCGATTTTTTCGCCGGACGATCACCGGCAACCAATGGGGATTATTTTCCGAACGCTTCTTTCGATAAGTACGTTCCGATGTCCTCAATGCGAATACGTCCACCGTCACCGATCTGTTCCATGCTGTCGCGATGACGAAGCGTTACCGTTCCGGTCTCCAGCGTGTCGTAGTCCACCGTCACACACCAGGACGTTCCCACTTCATCTTGCCGACGATACCGCTTTCCGATCGAACCACTCTCATCGTAATCCGCAGAGATGCCTTGCTTGCGCAGTCCCTCGTAAATCTCCCAAGCCTTCTCCGATAACCCGTCCTTCTTCATGAGCGGCAACAGAGCGATCTTCATCGGTGCCAAATGATACGGCAATGCCATGACGATGCGCGTCTCCTTTTCGCCCTTGGCCGTTGTCACTTCTTCTTCGCGATAGAACTCGAATAGCGTCAACAAGAACAATCGGTTAAACCCACCAGAGCATTCCACGATGTACGGCACGTAGCGCTCATTCGTTTCCGAATCGAAGTAACTCAAATCTTCGCCACTAAACTTGGAATGCTGATCAAGATCGTAACTCCCACGATGGTGCACACCTTCAACTTCCTTAAATCCAATCTCACCAAAACGATACTCAACGTCCCAGGCGTCTTGGGCGTAAAATGCGCGCTCGTCCTGTTCGTGCTGACGCCAGCGAACATTTTCCTCGGAGATCCCAAGAAACTTGGTATAAAAATCCCAACGATTCGCTTTCCACGCTTCGTACTGCGCATCCGCCTCCGCCGGCTTCACAAAGTACTGCACGTCCATTTGTTCAAACTCGCGCGTACGGAACAAAAACTGTTTCACCGTAATCTCGTTGCGAAATGCTTTTCCAATCTGCGCAATGCCAAACGGGAGTTTGCGACGCGTCACCATCTGCGTTGCTTTGTAATCCAAATAAATGTTCTGACAGCTCTCACCCTTCAGATAAACAAGCGACGATTCGTCTTCCACCGGTCCAAGATGCGTCTTCACTAAAAGATTGAAACGTTTGGCCTTCGACACCGCGTTTCCATCTGGACTCTTAATATTGTGCGTTGCGATTGTTTCGTCCACCTGTTCTGGCGTTAACGATCCAGCGTTTTCCATGACACCCGCATCCTCGATGAGGTGATCGGCGCGAAATCGGCGATGGGAAACAAGGTCCTCAACAAGGAGATCCGAGAACCCTCCGATGTGCCCTGACGCTTCCCACGTTTTAGGATGCATGAAAATGGCCCCTTCAATCTCCACCATGTCGGTGCGGCTGGTAACGTTCCAGTAGCGCCATGCAGCCTCCAAGTTCTTCTTCAGCAACACCCCCACCGGACCGAAGTCGTACGTTGCCGCAAAGCCGCCGTAAATTTGCGACGATGGAAAAACGAATCCTTTCTGGGTGGAAAAGTGGATGATCTTTTCAAGGGTTGCTTGCATATAGGGCAGATCATATCCAACAAGCCGGAAAACCACAAAGCCCCGCAGAGGCAGGGCTTTGGAAGAATTAGGCAAATTTGAGGTGGTGTTTTATACCCCGTATTTCACGATCGTGCTCATCGATTTGAGGCAGAATGCCTTCGTTGATGACATCGAGGATGTCATCACGCATCTGGTGAATCTCTCGCCGCAGTACGGATTCGGACGCCTTTACGATGGAGTGCATCTCATCACGAATATCGCGTTTTATCTCATCCGTAAGAATCTGGTTATTCACCCGAAGTTCGGTCGTGAGCGTTTCCCCAAACATCCCACGAAGCATCTTTATGTCGTTCTTGGTCAACATAGATAAAAATAAATTCGTGGACTGGGATATTAAGCGAGCTTAAGGTGGCTGCTGATCTTAAGGATCTGCTGCTCAGCCTCGTACATTCTTGGGGAATAATTGTCGTCGATAAACTCCTCGAGATCTTTATGTAATCGCTCTTCCATCGCATCCATCCTCCGAATCAGTCCGGCTTCCGATGCTTTTACCGTTGAGTGAATTTCGTCACGGAGATTTATCTTGAGATCCTCAAGTTTCTGATCCAATTTTTGGTCGGATCGTTTTTCTTGTTCCTGAAACATCCCCTGAAGCAGGGCAATATCTTTTGTGTTGAGCATATCAATCGCAAATAGAGAATCTTTATGGGGAGTCTTTTGATTCTATCACGTGCCCTCTTCTCAAACCATCTCGCACATTTCCCCAATATTCTCAATGTTTTTTCGCAACTTTTTATCCACAATCTTTACTTTCCACTCATTTTCTGCTATATTATCAAGGCAAAGTGCCCCAGTAAGGCACGCGCAACGTTCGATCCCTCCAGAGGTACGCCATGCGTTTTCTGCTCCCGGGCCTCCTGGCCCTGGCCGCCTGCGATGGCGGCACCGACAACGACTCCGAGACCGTCGCCTGCTCCACCTGCGGCGATGACACCTCCTCGATCGACAACCAGGGCTACATGCTCGTGGACGCCACCGTCTTCGGCAGCCTGGAAACCATGTCCGTCTTCATCGACGGCGTGGCGGTCGGCCAGACGGGGTCGGAGATCGCGCTCGATCCGGGCAGCTACACCATCACGATCGGCGACGACGCGACGGTGACCAGCGCGGACGGCATCTCGCTCCACGTGTCCCAGACCACCACCGGCAACGGAGAGTGGGTGGGCTCGCGGTGGATCGCGCCGGAGATCGACATCACCATCGCCTCCGGGCAAACGGTGACCATGATCGACGACGCGACGAACCCCGAGACCGAGGACACCGCGGACGACGCCGTCGCGATGAACATCTTCGCCTCGGGACTGTGGAGCTGCTGGCGCGACGACTCCGACCTCACCCGGTCGGACGAGATCCGCTACCTCCACGGCAACCTGGTGAGCCCCCCGAGCGTCACCGACGACATGGGCGTAGCGAGCACCAACGTCGCTCTCGACCCGTACTACACCGGCAACTTCACCTCTCCCACCAGGGCAAACTTCCACGCGCAGGACGGCAGCCTCCAGATCAACTGGGACTGCTGGATCGGCGACGAGGATGCTCGTCCGGAGTGAGGGATGGGTGAGACCGACCGGCTACACGAAGACCCCACCGCCCACGGAGAGCGGAGGGGTCTTCTCGCATCTATACAACTTTTTGCTATCCTACGGCGTTACAGTGATTACACCGTCGTAATAAACCCAAGGATCTGTGTCAGGAGAAGTTGTTGATGGATAAGTTTGATAATCACACTCATCTTCAGTATCAGGCGAGCTATCAAAGTTTCCATCGTTATCAAAACAACCATCAGTACCGTCGGCGTTGATCAGTCCAGATGCCGAATTACAAACTCCCGTACACCAACCCCAGTTATCGCGCATGTGAACACGTGGCTGGAAGACGCAGGATTCACCGTCGTCTGAACATGGCGACGTTGTGAGATGGCCCTCCGCATCGTAGATACATGCTGTTAAGCCAGCGGGGTTGCACGTGTAGATGTGGTTGTAGTTGAAGTAGTTTGTTTCACAGCTATCCGCATTCATTCCCCATTCGTAGTTCAGGGAAATTTCGTCCATTTCACAGATGGAAGTTTCGCTATCCGGCTGAAGACCACGATGATTTTTATAATAGTTGTCTTCAGAAGTTGATCCTGTTTGATCGTCGGTACCTGTTGTTGAGTCATCATCACCCCAGTCAACGATCACACGACGAATTGGAAGCTGGTTCTTGTCGGCAGCGGCGTAGAACTTTAGGTATGCGCGATAGAAGGAGTCGCCCGCGATATCGCCTTCATTTTGATCGTTTAACGTAATGGCATGACCTTGATCCTCTTCAC
>JBBUEW010000042.1:0-6760 GCA_038078095.1 Patescibacteria group bacterium
AAAACTTCCCCTAAGTCATAGTGATTGTAGAAAGAACGTACTCACAGTATAGAACCGATCCTGAAAAAGATATGCACAGTTATTTATCAAAACAAATGCGCGTGAGGCGCGACGAGCTGGCGACGGTCTGACTCCTCCATAAAAGATCGGCTAACGTCATCGATCGGTACGATACGGATGTAAAAAGAAGTTCACGAAGGGCAGACGGACGAACAAACGCGACGGCGCCGGGCAAACAGGCATTTGGTGTGCTTGCGGTGGGAATGGTGCTCGCGTGGTTGCTGATGGTGAGAAGCGACGGCGTTTGAGTAATGTACGCCGTGCCGTCGGCGGTGGTAGCGGTGATGAAATAATACGGTGCCTCTTCGCGAACAACCGTTGTTGCCTCTTCGCGCGATCGGATCACTCGGGTTCGTGTACCGTCGTCAAGGAACGCTGTGAGGCTCTGGATAGTAGGAATTTCTACGATTTCCTGCGCCAGAAGCGTTAAAGAATCTTTGGTTACCAATGGAGTCGTATCGTCGTCGAGCGGGACGGCAAAGGCGTACGAAACATCGTCTCCCCTCTTTTCAATATGCGCGGAAATGCCTTGCTGGGTGGCAAGGGTGACGAGTGTGGCAAGACCTGGGGTATTTTGAGTGACGGTGTGCGAGGAAAAACGACGGAGATCGTCGGCGCTGAGAGCGGTAGAGAAAATCGTGTCGTTGGTGGCGGTATCGTTCACAATCGGCGGCTGAAGTAATGCGCCGTGGAGCGTGATCGCCGAATCATCAAACTCAATCGCGAGGGATTCTCCCTGTTGACCAAGTGTTCCCTCGTTGGAAAATCTGATTCCCTGCCACACTCCGTGAAGAGTGGAGTGATCGAGGACGAGGGGTTCCGAGGAAGAAGTGATAATCGTGTATGCATCCTCGATGCGCAGTGATACACCAAAGGATTCCCATGCCTTTTTCGTCGACTCGTCGATGGCTGCGTCGAGAATGACGACAGTCTTTTCGTCCGCGGTGAACCAAATGCGCGCGACGCGATTTGTTTGTGACACAAAATCTGCTAACGAGATCGGAAGTCCAGGGAGTGTTTGGAGTCCGCCGGCCGTCGTCTGAAGTTGATGGATCGTTTGTGGTGATCGCACGACGCGAAGGCTCGTGGCATCGTCGGGCGCCACGACATTGTCGTATTGGTGGAACAGACGATACGCGCCACTCACCAGGGTCCAGGCGCCGAGCAGGAGGCCCGCAACACGAACCACCCGCCAGACATTCTGGCGGGTGGGGTTGGGAGTGATTGCAATGTTGAGCGGACTTTCCATGACTTAGTGTTTCGGAGGACGATTTCCGTCGGGTTTGCTTCCGGCCTTCGAGCGCATTTCATCGCTGTAGACGTTGCCATCGGCCTGTTTCATTGAAAGGTTCACCCGGCCCTTCTCGTCGATCTCGATAACTTTCACTTTCACCTTGTCGCCAACTTTCACGATATCGGTGACTTTCTCCACGCGCCATGGAGCGAGTTCGGAAACGTGCACCATGCCATCTTTGCCAGGAAGAATTTGCACGAAGGCACCGAAGTCCATCAAGCGGACAACTTCCCCGTCGAACAGTTCGCCGGCGGTTACCTCACGCGTGAGATTATAAACCCAGTCGTATGCTGCTTGTCCGCTTTCGCCGTTCACCGCGGTGATCATGACCAAGCCATCTTGTTCGATATCGATTGCAGTGACGCCGGTTTTGGCGATGATTTCGTTGATCGTCTTACCGCCAGATCCGATCACATCGCGAATACGATCGGGGTTGATACGAATCTTCAAGATCCGTGGTGCGCTCGGTGCAAGCTCGGCGCGCGGTGCGGCGATGGCCGCTTCCATCACGTCGAGGATCCGCAATCGAGCTGATCGTGCGCGGGCAATAGCCTCGATGACGACTTCGCGAGGAAGTCCATCGGTCTTGGTGTCGAGCTGAATGGCGGTGATGCCGGTTTTGGTTCCGGTGATCTTAAAGTCCATGCCGCCTTCGCCGTCTTCAAGATCTTGCAGGTCGGTGATCACCTGGTAACGCTTGCCGTCGCTCGCTAAGCCCATGGCGATACCAGCAACCGGCGCCTTGATTGGCACACCAGCGTCCATGAGGGCGAGGCTTGTGCCGCACGTTGAGCCCATCGAGCTCGATCCGTTCGATCCAAGAACTTCGGACACAACACGAATGGAGTATGGGAACGTTTCCTGGTCTGGAAGCACTGGCTCGATCGCCTTTTCGGCGAGCGCACCGTGGCCGATTTCGCGACGACCTGCGCCGCGCAGTGGTTTTGCTTCACCCACGGAGAATGGTGGGAAGTTGTAGTGATGCATGAAACGTTTTTCGCCGGTGAGTTCCATGCCGTCGAGTGTTTGTTTGTCGCCTGGAGCGCCGAGGGTTGTGATCGACAGGACTTGTGTTTCGCCGCGCATGAAGTGACCACTGCCATGAACGCACGGCAAGAGCGAAACCTCCGAAACGAGCGCGCGAACATCGTCGAGTCCTCGACCGTCGACGCGCTTTCCTTCGTCCAAAATATATCGCGTCACCTCGCTGTCGATGAATTCACCAACGACACTCTTCGCGATGAGAATGTCCGCGTCATCGAATCCTTGTGCCTTACACGTTTCGACGAGGCGTTTCTTCATCTCGTCTTTCGCGACGGCACGCTCGGTTTTCGATGCCTTTGGGGCGTCAAAGAAAAGTTCCTGCATCAAGGGTCGCAGAATAGCGGATGCTTTCTCAGTCACCTCGACTTTGTGCGTTGCGGCAGCCTTCGCCTCATCCGTCTTTGGTGTAAACGGATCAACTTTTGGTTTGCCGTTTTCGCTGCGGACTTTTTCGATCAGTTCGATGACGGGTCCAAGGTGCGATTGTCCAAACTCGATGGCGGCAAGGATATCGGCTTCCGGCGCTTGCTTGGCACCAGCTTCCATCATGATGAGCTTGCTTGGTGTTCCGGCAACGTCAACATCGAATAATGCATTCGCGCGTTGCTCGTATGTTCCGTTCAGAACGAGTGCTTCCTCGACTTGGTTCACGCGGACAACCGCAATCGGACCGTTCCATGGAATGTCGGAGATATGGAGTGCGCAGGAGGCAGCGATAAGTCCTGGAATGTCCGCATCGTTCTCGCCGTCGAAAGCCAGGACGGTGACGATCACCTGCACGTCGTTTTCGATGCGCGAATCAAAGAGCGGACGGATGGCACGATCGATAAATCGGGCCGTCAGTACGGCTTCGTCGGTCGGTCGTCCCTCGCGCTTGATGAAACGTGAGCCTTTAATACGTCCCGCGGCGTAGAGCTTTTCTTCGAAATCCACCATCAGTGGGAAGAATCCCATGCCCGGACGGATGTCTTTGCTCATGACGGCGGTGGCGAGAACGACAGTGTTGCCGTATTGCACGGTACAGCTGCCGTTGGCGGCACGAGCGAATTTTCCTAAGCTAATCGTGAGCGGCCTTCCTCCAAAGTCGATGGTATATGTTGGCACATTGGCCATAAGTTGGTGCCGGCACAAAACAAAAGGACTCGATCGCGCCCTGGCGATGAAGTTCTCGATGTCTTATGCCGGAGTTATGAATGAGTGATGAATGGGGTCGAAATGCCTCGACCCCACCACATTACCCATTCATGGGAAGTTGGGGAATATTGGGTGACGATTGCGGTTTTCGGGGTCGTCCGCGACGCTGTGATGGTTTTTCTGCCTCGGGTTTCTTATTAAATTTCACCGGAGCAATCGGCAGGACGAGCGGCTCAGATTTCACGGGGATACTCTGGACTTTGCCCTCTGCCCTCACCTCGATTTTCGGGACGTCGATCGCCTTATTCGCCACCTGCTCGGCAATGACATCGTCGAAGGTATCCATGTTCGACGACATGCGGCGTTCTGGCGGTCGACGATGTTCGCCGCCAAGAAGGAATGCTTTTTTGTCGGACGAAAGATTGGTGTAAATATCCGCTGCTTCGACGAGTTTGGAGGATGTTGATTCGCGGAATGATGCAACGTGGAAAATGCGACCACGGTTTTTGACGTATTCGGCAAGCGCGCAGTAGTCGCCGTCACCAGAAACCATCACGACCACATCGAGCATGTCGAGCATCCGCACGACGTCGATGGTAATGCCGACGTCCCAGTCCCCTTTTTTGTGTCCGCTATCGTATTCCAGAAGTTCTTTGGTGTTGAGATCGATGCCTACGCTTTGGAGTGCCTCGAAAAACGGACGTTCCTCTCCAGTTTTCGTGGAAATGGTGTAGGCAATCGCGCGGATGAGTTTTTGATTGCCGACGCATGTTTTAACGATGTTTCCAAAGTTGACCTTGGCACCGTAAATGTTTCGTGCACTGTAGTACATGTTTTGGACGTCGATGAAGACGCCGACGCGACGAGTGGAGGTATCTAAGACGAGCATAGTGAGAAGCGGCAAAAAATTTGGCCGCGATAAATAGTGAAAATCCCGCACTCAGCATCGTATCACGACGCGGAGTACGGGATGTTGTGTTACTTCTTCAAACCGAGCGCTTCGATAAGCTCTGCATAGGCCGTCGCGTTTTCGCGCTCCAAGTATTTGAGCAAGCGGCGACGTTCTGCAACCTTTTTGACCAAACCGCGGCGGGAACTAAAGTCCTTGCGGTGCGTCTTCAGGTGCTTGGTAAGCTCCTTGACTTCGGCGGTCAAAATGGCGACCTGCACCTGTGGCGACCCGGTGTCCGAGTCGTGGGTGCGGAACTTTTTAATGAGCTTATCTTTGGCGGACTTATCCAGCATAGTCTTGAAATGTTATCCGATCATCTGAGTAGCGGGAGCTGAACCCCGGAACCAAGAAAAACGGTGTGTGAATGACGGGGCTAAGGGTAGCGGAAAAGCGGCAAAAGGGCAAGTGGAAAGACAGAAGGCCGTCCCGCGATACTCCGAAGAGCTTCACTGGGACGGCCTTTGCGTTACGGCGTAGTGAGGGCGATGATTCGCGAGGCCGCCCACTTCGCAGCCGCTCCTCCCAAATACTGCGCTCCCGTGCGTCGTAGAACGACATCGGCGTTGATTGCCCTCCATGCGCAGCTGTACTTTTGGTTGAAAAGCGCAGTGCCGCGCACGATCCGAAAGCTTAGATCGTCGACGGCCTCGATGAGATTGTGTCCTTTCGCCGCTTTTACTTGCACGCACGCACCTGTGTTTCCAGCCTTCACCAGAAGGTCGATGCCGTGCGAGCTGTCATCTTCCACGGTTGGAAGGAACGCCTGCGCCCCGCATCGGGCGAGTGCGGTGGCAATGCGTGCCACGGCGAGTGCCCCGTAGAAGCTGTGTCTCAGGTCAGCATCTTTGGTCCCAAACAACACATAGCGGTCGCCCTCCGCCAGCTGGACGAGTGCCCGGGTCAGGCGTTGCTGCCCGTCCGCACAGACTGCGTAGCCGACCGCTCGGTGCACGGGATGTTTCAATAGATGCTGCCCGACCAGCGTGCCTTGTATTCCTAGCACGAGCTCAGCCTCGGAGCTTCCAAAGCCGTAAAGCGCATGCGTCCTTCGATGCAGCGCGGACTGTTTTAGCAGAACCTCGCTAGGTTGAGTCCGACGATCGTGCAATGACTGGGCGGTGGCCTTCCCCTCATTGCGCGCGTCAATCAGGAGTTGCCTCAGGTTCGGAATGGGAGCCGGGTCACTTCGTTCGGTGAGCGGTTCGCGGTACATCAGGAAGCGCATGGCGTATCTCCAAATACTTTGTGGAACGTCCATGAAAATACGGACGAAGAAGTATAGCAAAATTTTGGAGAAAAATCAACAAAACGAAGTGAACGAACCATCTTGAAATGCTGATAAAAAGCAGAAGCGCGCCCGGACCATCGAGGCCCCGGGCGGGCTTCGTGGTTCCGAACGCGCCGCGTGAAGGCAGCTCAGTTGCGGGGGAAGTGGACGAGGATGCCTTCCAGCGCGTCGAGAGCCGCCGCTTCCGGATTCAGACTACCTTCGTTCGTAGAGCTGAGTCTGGGTCCATCTCTGCAATCCTTGAACCCCCACCGTTCCGTTTCACCGACGACCCTCCAGGTGATGGTGATCGTCTGGACGTTCTCGGTCCGCGACCCGTCCGTGTCGAGATCGTGAACTTTCATCTCGGCGAACGCCGTCTGACCGGCAGCGCCGATGCCGACGACGAGGACGAACTCGCGCTCATCCCCCTTTGCAGAAATCTCCTCACCCTCCTCGTTGTCGCCGCGCGTGACTTTCTTGCCGCCACTGGTGAGGTCGACTCCCCGTCCCCTGGCGCGGGCAAGCATTTTCTGACGAACCGCCTCCGCTCGCTCCATGACCGTTCTGAAATGCATGAGCTCCTGCGCGCTCCGGAAGGAAAATCCGGGATTGCGAAGAATAAATAGCATGTTTCTTGTTGTTTTGTCCATAGGGGGCTCTCTCGTTGTGTCGCAAAAAGCGGTACAATAAAAGGGTATGGCCAAGGCGCTCAAAGAATTGATGAAAGAGTTTTGTGAGTATTTAGAAATTGAACGGGGGAGGTCTGATAAAACGACGAGGAACTATCATTTTTACCTGGATCGTTTTGCAAAGTGGGCGAAGTATCCGAATCCGGGGCAAATTACCCTGGAGATGGTACGGAAATATCGCCTCTACCTTAATCGAGAGATTGCGGGGCGGGATGAGGACTCGCTGCAGAAGAATACGCAGAATTATCACCTGATTGCCTTGCGAGCACTTTTGAAATACATGGCAAAACGGGATATCAAGTCCCTCTCGGCTGATA
>JBBUEW010000043.1:0-5060 GCA_038078095.1 Patescibacteria group bacterium
ACGGCCGGTGGACAAACGATCGCCGTGCTCGGATCTGGTCTTTTGGGAACAGATAATTCCCGACACGATCGTTTAGTCGACGAGATCCTGACATCTGGCGGCGCCGTCATGAGCGAGTTCCCTCTTTCCGCCCCACCGCTCGCTCACCATTTCCCTATTCGCAATCGCATCGTCTCGGGCATGTGTCGTGCCACGCTGATCGTCGAGGCTGGCCTCCCGTCGGGATCGATGCTAACGGCGCAATCGGCGGCAGAGCAGAATCGAGAAGTCTGCGCGATTCCTGGTCCGATTAATGCACCGACGAGTGCCGGCACAAATACGTTACTCAAGGACGGCGCCCACCTTATTACCGAGGCACGGGACATTTTTGAACTCTTTGGCATGAACGTCGCCCCCTCCGCCTCGGCCACAAGCACCCTGCCCGCGGGACGAAGCAACGAGGAGGAGGCCTTCTTCGCCGTTCTCGGCGCCGAACCAATGCACATTGATATTGCCGCCGAGAAAGCGGGGTTATCGGTGGTCACCGCCAGCATCGTCGCCACCCAACTGGAAGTCTTCGGCTTCATCGAGGACCGTGGCGGAAAGCGCTATATAAGGAAGCAGTGAAGGGAAATGGCGTCGGAAGAGCGCACCGCAGCACCCCATCCTGAGACGAACGTGGAAGCAAACAAAACTTTAGGAGAAAAGCAGCCCATCCCGAGCGAAAGCGAGGGACCTCCAAATGACGACAGGAGGCCTCCGGTAGTCATTAGGGGGCCCTTCGGCGTTCGCCTCAGGGTGGTGTGAATAGTAAGAAAATGACCACAAGGTGAGTGAATCCAACTCTCAACTCCTCTATACTTTGTTTGACACACGTTCACGCTAGCCAGTATCGTCGGCACGAACGTTCCCTCTTTTTTCGCGAATTATGGCCAAATTACTGATCGTAGAGTCTCCTACCAAAGCCAAAACCATCGGGAAATTCCTTGGTCGGGACTATAAAGTTGTTTCTTCCTTCGGCCATATTCGCGACCTGCCAAAGAAGAAAACCGGCGTCGACGTTGAACACGGATTTTCCCCGACGTACGAAGTGCCGATCGATAAAAAGGACAAAGTCAAAATCCTCAAGGATGCCGCCAAGGATGCAAACGAAATCTACCTAGCGACGGACGAAGACCGAGAAGGAGAGGCTATCGCCTGGCACATTGCCGAAGTTTTGAAGTTGGATACCAAAACCGCCAAGCGCATCACGTTTCACGAAATCACCCGATCCGCGATCGAAGGCGCTTTGGAGAAAGCCCGCACCATCGATATGCGTCTCGTGGACGCTCAGCAAACCCGTCGTATCTTGGATCGACTCGTCGGTTACGAACTCTCTCCGCTGTTGTGGAACAAGGTGCAGCGCGGACTCTCGGCCGGTCGTGTGCAGTCGGTGGCCGTACGACTCGTCGTGGAGCGCGAGCGGGAACGTCTCGCCTTCGTCAAAGATGAATACTGGACCGTCGAAGCGATCCTGAATCACACCAACACCGAATTCCCTACTAAGCTCGTGGCCATCGGTGACCGAAAAATTGATAAGCTCGATCTTAAAACAAACATCGACGCTGACGCCGTGGTCACCGCAGTTCGTGACGCTGACTTCGTTGTTTCATCCATCGAGAAAAAAGCAGCGTCTCGCAAACCACCAACGCCACTCACCACCTCGACGCTCCAACAAGAGGCGTACAACCGATTGGGCATGAGCGCGAAACAAACGATGACATTGGCGCAAAAACTTTATGAAACTGGTCGCATTACCTACATGCGTACCGATTCGTTGAACTTGAGCGAACAGTTCATGACGGCCACGCAGGATTTCATTAAAAAACAGTGGGGGGAGAAATACATCAACGGTGGCGTAGCGTACAAAACGAACAAAAAGGGCGCGCAAGAAGCACACGAAGCAATTCGTCCGACGGATGTTGCTGCAGAACCAGAGAGTCTCCGCGCCGAGCTGGATCCGGGCATGTTCCGACTCTATGATCTTATTTGGCGACGAACTGTCGCGTCGCAACTCCCCGCGGCCAAGATCGAGCGCACCGCCATCGATTTTGCCGCAAACAATCATACATTCCGCGGCAACGGCAGCATCGTCACGTTCGATGGTTTCATGAAAGTGTGGCAGGCGTCGGAGGATAAGCTCCTTCCAAATGTCAGCGAAGGAAATAACCTTGGCAAAGCGAAAAGCGTCACACCGGAGCAACATTTCACCGAACCTCCTGCTCGCTATTCCGACGCATCGCTCATCAAAATCATGGAAGAGTACGGCATTGGTCGTCCATCAACGTACGCCCCAACGCTCGCCACGATTGAAAACCGCGGATACGTGTTGCGCGACGACAATAAGAAACTTTTTCCATCGGACATCGCTCTCGTGGTTACTGATCTCCTGAAAGAACACTTCCCACAAATCGTCGACTACGAATTTACGGCGACGATGGAACGCAAACTCGATGAAATCGCCGATGGTGACGAAAATTGGAAAGTCGTGATGACGAATTTCTACGGGCCGTTCCACAAAGCGATCGTGGAAAAAGGGAGCGAGCTGACGCGTGAAAGCATCATGAAGTCTCGCGTCGTTGGCACCGATCCAGAAAGCAAGAAAGAGATCATTGTACGCACCGGTCGCTTTGGTCCGTTCGTGCAGCTCGGTGAAGCAGAAGGTGATGAGAAACCGCGCCGCGCCTCCCTCGAGAAGACACAAACCATGGACACGCTCACGCTCGAACAGGCTCTCAAGCTCCTCTCTCTCCCCCGCACCGTTGGCAAGCATACGAACGGCGAAGACATCATCGCGAACGTGGGACGTTTTGGTCCGTATCTCAAGTGCGGAGAGGTGAACATCACGCTACCGCCTGAAGATCATCCGGCTACCGTAACCCTCGAGCGTGCAATCCTCCTCTGTACGGAGGGTGTGGCGAAGAAAATCAAGATGATGACGCCACTCGCCGAGCTTGGAAAAGATCCCGAGACGGGCGGTATGATCGTGGTGAAAGACGGACGGTACGGCCCATACATTACCGACGGAAAGACGAACGTGACCGTTCGCAAAGATCAAGATCCTGCCACCGTCACGTTGCAAGAAGCCATCGATCTCCTGGCAAAGAAGCGCAAATCTCCCAAACGTGCCTGGAAACGGAAAGCAAAGACCGACGAAGAATAAAACGAAAAACGCGACCGTTCTGGTCGCGTTTCTCGTTGTATTGATTAGGTTGCAACGACTCGCGTCGCGCTTCGTTCAGCGGCAGGCAGAACACGATCCACCATCGTCTGCAAACGAACTCTGCCCTCGGCGACCAATGTTGACACGCCATCGGCATCCTCGCTTTCCAGCGATCGAAGGCTTGGCAGTGCTTGTTCGAGCGCCGTCACCGCTGCTCCCATGGCATACGCTGCACCAATCGTGAGCGCGGCTTCGGCAGTATTCATCGTGCGATTACTGAAGGCGCCAGCGCGACGAAGATTTGCTTGCGCTTCGTTCCACGTTTCACGGAACACGGTCGCCACGCGCGCAATCACACCTGCATCACGATCGCGGCGTGCTACCTGCTCGAATCGTTCGCGGAAATTGCGCACACCGTACGCCACACTCGCTCCGATTCCCATCGGTAAGCTTGAAAGTGTTTCCAGCGCTGATGGTCGTCGTTGTCTGCCAGACTGCCAACCCGCCACGCGAACTTCCACCGATTCTTCCAACGCTCGTGCCAATTCCCTGCTCCGAGCGATGCCATTCTCACGCGTTCTATCTTGATAACGGGTTCGCAGCTCGGTAAGACGGGCAATCATCGGCTCTTTCTGTTCGGCAGGAAGAGAAGACGTTCGAATCGCGCGTTCAAAGCGTTCTGACGCTTGAACATTCGCACGAGCACGTCCGGCGTCATCAAACGCTTCGGAACGCGCATCAACTTCGTCTTGCATGACCTCGAGCAAGTCCGCCTTCAACACTGCGCGCTGATTTTCGGCCATGAATGAATCGGATAAATACCGAGGGACGTCCGCGAGGACACTTGATCCGAAAAATTCTCGCACTGTTCGCAATATTCCTCGCGATGCTCGCGTTGTTGCTTCCGCACGCGGCAACGGAGCACGTTCTCGGGGTGCAACCGGCGTTGGAGCGGCTTCACGAGTACCAAACCATACACCGACACGACGACGAACCGCTGACGCCCAACCAGAAACTCGTTCTTCACGATGCGGTTCACGATCCGGAACGGATGGCGCATCCACGATTGAAACATCAGGAGCTGCTCCTCGGATCGGTTCCTCGGCAACGCTCGTATCCCCAGAGAATGCAGCCGCTGCTTCAGCTTCGGCACGAGGTGAAATGGTGACGACGGGCACCTCGGGAGCTGACTCCGATACCACTGGAGCACGTTCTGTGCGAGGAGCCTCGGTGCGAGCAACCGCTGGCGCACTTTCTGCCGCTGGGGCAGACGCCCTCGCTCTTGGCGCACGTGCAGGTGCAACAGGTACATCCGTTACGACCGCCGCAGTTTCGGCTTCAAAGTACGCCGCAAATGGATCCTCGTTAGGATCAATTTCTCGAGCAGCGGCAGGCGGCGCAACCGTTTCAACACGACGCGTTGTTGCTCGTGGTGCTTCTGGAGTAACAACCGGCGCAGAAACAGAAACAGGTTCTGCAGTACGTGCCGCAACCGGCGTTTCGGTTCTTGGTGCTTCCGCAGAGGTAGCCGTAGCCGCAACGGCGGTCGCAACAGGTACAGATTCAACAGAAGGTGTCGGGGCGACGGCCGCAGGACCTGACTCAGCAACATGAGGAGTCCGTGCTGTAACCGTTATTCGAGGGGGAGGCGGTGCAATCGCTGGTCGAGCAGGAGGTGCAGCAACAACAGGAGGAGTCGACATCGCAGCAACCGGTGCAAAAACAGCAGCAGCAACCGGCGCGGCGTCTGGTGGTGGCACAACCGGCGCAGCCACAACAGGCTCGCCAGCTCCCACCGGAGCTGTAAAGAACCTCAACTGAATCGCTCCCATTCGTGCGCGAAGATCATCAAGATCAGTAAAGGCACTCGCTTCATGGA
>JBBUEW010000044.1:0-307 GCA_038078095.1 Patescibacteria group bacterium
CTCCGAAGTTCTGGAGGAGAGAGATGGACACTTTCCATGGGTAACACCATGCATCGTGTCCGATACGCCAGCGGACGATTGGGTTTCGACTCACCCGTTCCACAGAGGTGTGTCATGGCGCACATCAACTTCGGCTGATCACTGCGCCCGATCACCTCCAGTATTGCGAAGAGAACGCCAAAACCCCGACATTGATCGGGGTTTTGTAATTTGGGCCGTACGTTATGCGTAAGGCCCATCCTGAGGCGCAGGCCAGCCCCGCTGGCCGGACGCCGAAGGACCTCCTAATGACGACCGGAGGCCTCCG
>JBBUEW010000044.1:317-10608 GCA_038078095.1 Patescibacteria group bacterium
TGATAGCCTCCGGTAGGCTCCCTCGAGGTCCTTCGGCGTTCGCCTCAGGATGGTCTCCTTTTTAAACTTAAACTTTGATGAACAATCACTTCATCCATTTCTCAATCTCCCCCGCGGTGCGCCAGGCAAGTTCGAGGGTGGCGCGACAGACGTCCGCGATGACGGATGAGCGGATGACGACGGCCGAAAAATCTGGAGTGTAGGACAGAAGAAGAACGCGATCCTCGCATACGCTTATTTCTCCCGAGATCTGAAAAAGTGACGACGGAATTGCACGGATCATGTATCGATCTTCTGTGCGAATACCGGCATCGCTCCGAGTAACCACCATACTTCGCACCATCCGTTGTCGACCAGTAATCGCGTCACGATGACGATCGGTCGCGCGCCGCTCTTCGCATCGCGAAAACGCATCGTAATCAAACAGTTGCAGAATCTCACCAGTCAGTGCTTCGAATTCTTCTTGAACGCTTCGCAGCCCTTCGGCACCCTCGACGTACCGAACGACAGGCGAAGACCCACCAACGTGATGCAACGCACGCAAACTTGGTAACATGTGCTCAAACTTCGCTAAGCGCATCTCTGCTTCTTTTCGTCGTTCATCCAATGCTGATTGCACCGCACTTGGCGATTGCATGACGAATCGTCGATGCTTTCCAAGAGTGCGAATGCGCGCAAATCCGTGATCGACCAACGTCATCATCACATCATGCGCCGTCGATCGTGGAAGTGAACACGTCTTTCCCACGTCCTGTGCCGAGACCTCTCCTCGCTGAGCAAGAAGAACATACGCTTCGGCACTCCGGGCGGAAAATCCGAGTTCGGTGAGTTCATCAACAAGTTGAGCAATCATATGCGTCGAGTATGCAAAAGGAGCCGTGATGGCTCCTGTGTATGATGGCTCACGAAACGTTCGGTGATTATTGAATCCGATAGGCGCTGCGGAGTGCCAGCCAAGTGGTTTCCGCCGTGGTGTCCCATGAGAAGCGTTTGACGTGCTCCAAACCTCGCGCACGATAATCGTCACGAAGCGATGGATCAAACAGCATCCGCTCAATGGCGGACATGAGTGCTGCGGCATCATTCGGCGATACCAGTACCGCAGCGTCCCCAGCAACTTCACGAATAGCCGGAATATTCACGCTCACCACCGGTGTGCCGTGCGCCATTGCTTCCAAAACAGGAATCCCAAATCCTTCGGCTCGCGACGGAAATGCAAAGCACAAGGCGTGCGACAGAAGCATCGATGCATCATCGTCAGACACATACCCCGTCAATCGCACGTCATCCTGTACACCTTCTCGTGTAATCACCTGTCGAATTTCTTGTTCGCCATAGCCGAACGTACCCGCCAGCACCAATTTCAGTGGGTGGCCTTTACCGAGTTTTCGTTTCAGCGCGGCGAATGCGCGAATGAGTAACGCGGTATTTTTTTTCTTTTCTAATCGACTGATCGACAGCACGTATTGTCCGTCACCAATCTGTAATCGACGAAGAAGATCCGAGGAATCGTTGTTGCTCGGCAGAATCGTTGGTGCAAGTGGCGTCACCATGATGTGTTCCGGCTTCACGCCGTACAGATGCACGAGATCGTGTTTTGTCGCCTCCGAGGGCGAGGTGATCATCGTGGCACGACGAATGGCTTGTTGCACCGCCATTTCTTGGCGACGACGCGACGAAGGATCGTACACCTCCGGCGCGATCCGAAACGCAACATCGTGAAGTGTTGTGACCACTTTCGTTGATGCTCGAACAAAAAGAGGGACCTCGTGGCCCGGAACGAACAACACGTCCGGTGGATGAATCACCATTTCGAAGCTTAATCGTCCGTGTGTCCAACCCCTGGGGATCGGCCAACGTAAAACACTCCACGACCAGCCCGTCGGTAAAACAAGATCTGAGGGTTGCGCGGCGTGTCCGTAGAGAACCACGCGCTCGCCGTCCTGCAACGGCTTCGTCATCATGTGCTGCAACAATAACCACGCATACCGCGGAACACCGGTAGTGTGTTGTCGCAAAAGAAGATGGGCATCAATGCCGTACGTCGTCATAGTTACGCCGTAAACAAACTTCGCTTATACGATTCCAAATTCTCAAGCGCAAGACCGGTTCCCTTCGCCACGCACAGCTGCGGATCTTCGGCGAGGTATGTTGGCACGCCCGTTGCCTCGGCAATGAGACGATCGAGGTTGCGCAACTGGCTTGATCCACCCGAAATAACAATACCTTTATCCATGACGTCTGCCGAAAGTTCTGGTGGCGTTTCGTTCAATACTTCTTTGAGCGTGGAAAGAATTCCTTCAAGTAACGGCTGAATCGCCTCGGTTACATCATCCGACGTTACCTCGATAATCTTCGGAAGACCGGTGATCATATCGCGCCCTTTCACCTCCATGCGCAGTTTATCCGTCAGATACATTGCCGATCCACAACGAATCTTAATATCCTCCGCGGTGCGTTCACCAATCGCGAGTCCGTATGTGCGTCGGATGTGTTCCATAATTGCGGCATCCATTTTGACACCACCAATGCGCACCGATGTTGAAGCGACGATTCCGCCGAGGGAGATGACGGCCATCTCGCTGGTGCCTCCGCCAATTTCCACAATCATGTGGCCGTTTGGGGAACCGATCGGAATGTTCGCACCAATCGCGGCCACGATCGGCTGCTTAATGATGTAGGCGCTCTTGGCACCAGCCGAAATTGCGGCATCAACCACCGCACGACGCTCCGTTGATGTGATACCGCCTGGCACAGCAATCATGACTTCGGGACGAAAGATGCGCATACCGCCCAACGCCTTGTTCATGAAGTACCGCAACATCGCTTCGGTCGTTTTATAGTCGGCGATCACACCATCTTTCAGTGGTCGACGCGCAATAATCGTATCTGGTGTTCGGCCAAGCATATCTTTGGCTTCTTTACCGACGGCCAAAACGGTTTTGTCGATTTTTGAAATCGCAACCACGGACGGTTCGTTGATGATGATCCCGCGTTTGGGGACGTACACCAGCACCGTTGTTGTCCCAAGGTCGATTCCGATCTTTTTGTTGAAAAGCATAGCGGGGAGAGGCGACTTTTTCCTCCCCAACACTACCGCATCGCTCCCCTGCTGACGAACGACCTATCCCCACCAAATCCTTAAAAATCCACCCGAATTTCTTTATTTTCGTCGAGTTCCGTGCGAAGAGTGTAGGTGTCGTCACCCCAAGCAGAGACATCTTCCGACGGGGCCGCCTTGCGTACAGACTTGTTGAAATCCAAATCGAGCAGCAAATCATAGGCGTCCGCTCCCATTTGTTTCAACACACGAAGGGTATACGTACCGTTTTGAATCGCCGTCACAACTGCAGACGGCACGGTGTACGTAAACGTCAACGTCTGTTTCTGACCAGGCTCCACCGACGTAAACGTTCCAAAACTCGTCAGACCAAATTCCGATTCGGTGATGACTTCGCCTGGCAATCGCTGCGGATTTCGAATCGCATCGTTCGCCAACGATCCTTCTACCGAAAGCAGCCCCGACCCTTCGGGCACAAAGACTCTCGTGTATGTTCGGTACCGCGACGTTTTCCAATCAAATGACCCTTGGTGATCGTATGTAATCGCCACCGTTGCTTGGTATCCTGCGCCAGATGGCGTGATGGAGTAATCGATCGTGCGATGAACGACGGGATCAGATTTCAAAGATGCCATATTGGCGTCAATCACCATGAGTGTATCCACCGCATTTTCGTTTGTTACCCGCTGTGACCATCCGGCGTCATCAAGCACAGCCTGTGTGTCATCTTCCCGCATCCACATCGCTAATTCCTTTTTCGCAAACGAACGCTCAAGGAGTGCAAAGACATCTTCAAGACGTGACGGAGGTAACTCGAGAACCTGATCGAGAATTTCGTTGGTGAGATGCCCCACAATATCTTTCCGATCCGCACGGGTCACGCCTTGCTGTTCGAACGCAATCTCCACTTGATACTCGAGTGTATCAACGACGTTATCCGCGGTATATGTTTTTCCATCAACGGTGATTGGACCCAAGAAACGAAGGAGATCTTTAAAAAATGTTGTTGTGATGCCAATCGCGCCGTGAATATCAGGAACGGGTTGTCCCGAAGCCGCGATTTCTTGCCGCAACAGTGCAATGGTGTCGCGAGCACCACTTGGAAAATCCGGCGACCACGTCCCGTCTCGGAAATACCAAATCGGTTGCTCGAGATATTTTGCGATCGGCGTCGGCGACGTCACAACGTAACTCGGATTGTTCATGACGAGTGCATCCACGGCGTACGTATCGTCAGTCGTGAGGCTCTTCATATCCCCCCCTCGAATAACGACAAGCCCGTACGTTCCCAAAAATCCTCCGGTCGGACGCAGCTCCGTATCGTTCATGAACATAAGAAGAAACTGACGATCGCCATCAATTCCCGCAAGTTCCCGAGTAATGCCAGCGAATGGCACCAAAAAGTCGACGCCGGATTTCAATTTCGTGAGGATTTCCTCGAAGGGAGTGATCAGGCTGGCAAGATTTCCCGAGACCGGTAATTCGTGAAAACGCGCAATGTCGTCTTCTGCCAACGCGAGCTTCACTTGCATCGTGCGCAAATCTGGCAACGCATTCGCTAAACGGGTAAACAGTTCTGCCTTCACCGCCGGCGGCATGTCGTGAAGCGGCTGATCGGCACGCGCCGGATCTTGCCAGGCCAACGTCGCACGTGCTTCTTCGACGACGGCATAAATATCAACCGCGATCGTCATCGCCTCCTTGAGCACGTCAACTGTTTTTTCTGTGGCATTCAAAACGGCGACACCCGCATCATACCGTTGCCCCAACCACGGAAAGTAGGAAACAAAACTAATCATCGCCGCACCGCTCTGGGCATGCACAAGTCCGTCGTGCGCGACAGTAAGATTTTCACTCGCCTCGGAAAAATCCGTATCCGCGATCGAAATCTGCGCTGCCGCGATAGCCGTTCGGGCACTGAGCGCGCCGTTCAAAATTCGCGTCACTCCCACCCCGATGTACGCAATACAGATCGCAAAGGCAAGGATGCCGAGTACTAAAAAAACATAGGGCGACGTTGCGCGTCGACGACGAATAGGAGCCGGAGCGTAAAGTGGTTCTTGCGACGGAAACATGCACGAAAAAAACGAGATTGATAGCACCATTGTAACACGCAAACACCTCACCCTCGAAGCTCTTTACTCAAGATACGCACGCAATTCCCGCATCGGAACACGCGCATTTCGTCGCACGAGCGCGCGTTTGCGCAGCATCGCGGGGAGCAGCAACGGTGCTCGCCAAAGCACGCGACGAGTTTCTGGTTCAAAAAAAATTCCCGCAAGTACTCGAGTCCCCTCGAAAAAGAGGAGTCGCGGTGCGCTTCGCAATGCTTCACCGAGAGTGAGATTTTTGAGGAGAACGAATAACTGGTTACGCGTGGAGAGCGCCGTGAAAAATGGACGCTGCCGTCGGCGATCAGTAAACCGTCGCCACCACGATCGACGTTCGTTTCGCGGGAGTCCACGATAGTGATGTGCGATCGCGGTTGGCACAAAAAGCGTTTCATGACCAGCGCGACGAAATCGCCACGCAAAATCCGCATCTTCACGATACGAGAAAAAATCACTGTCGAACATTTCTCCATTAATCGCGACGTCTTGCAACGCCGATGCGCGCACCATCATGACACTGCCGGTTGGCCCAAACACATCACGCTTGTCGTCGTACTGTCCTTGATCCATCTCTCCTGCTCCGCGATCGAGCATTCGCCATCCCCGCTCCACCCGCATACCTGTTGTGTCGAGGATGTCGGACTTTACAGAATCCGCATCGATGTCTCCTCGTTCCGAGTACGCACGAAATACTTTCGGTTGAACGGCGTCAACATCAGGACGCTCCTCGAGTGCTCGTACAAGATTTTCGAGCATTTCGTGATGCCACACCGTGTCGCTGTTCGCAAACACCATCACGTGCTTCGTCGGATCACCGGTGTATCGATCCATCGCTAAGCGCATGAGCTGGTTATATCCGCCTGTCGATCCTTGATTCTTTGTGCTCCGCGCCGCCAACCAATGTGGTTCGTTCTGCATGATGTACGGAACCGTTTCCCCATCCGCACTTCCGTTATCCAAAAGACGAACCGTATAGTCGGTGTATGTTTGCGAACGGATGGATGCAAAAAGATCGGGAAGATATCGGCGGTCGTTCCAGGTGACGATGTTCACGGAAACGTGCATACGCGCGTCGTTACGAATGTCGAGATGATGCAACCTTCTTCGTCACATTAAATCCAAGGTATTTTCCAACCATGAATCGTGTTTGCGCATCAAGCGCGGGGAAGGCGCCAAAAAGGATGAATGTAATCGGCAACAGCGCCCACTGCCCGAGCATCACCAGCCATGACCATCGAGACGTTTTGTGTGGGCGCGGCGGCAGCAAGAAGAAACTCAATCCACCTGTAATGAAGACGCCGAACGTTGCCAGGCGCATCATGATTTCTAACGTGTACGGCGAATTTACCACGAGTGCACTTTGCGATCCCTCAATCGTCCAAAATGGAATGTAGCCGAGGATAAAGATGAGAAGTGGTGCTGCGGCCCATGTGAACATTCCTTCCAGGTGATTAAACAGATAGACGATCTTCTTGGAACGCGGCAGATTCGGGTGCTCTTGAAACTTCTTGATCATGTACGGAAAATGTTCCACGCCCCATGCCCAGCGGCGCTGCTGTTTATACAACGCCACTAAACTCTCCCAATAATTTCCGCCGGTCACCGTATCCATCGAGACGGGAAGGAATACTGGCGTTACGCGATAGTCACCGTCGTAGCGTAAGAATGCTTGCATGAAGATGCGCGAATCTTCGCTCACCAAGTCTGGCTCCCAAAAACCAACGTCGACGAGCATGCGCCACGGCATGGAATGCGACGAGAATGTCCACAGTCGTTCCGGGCGAACGAGCTCGCCGAGCAACCAAAATGTCGTACCGAAGGCGGCGATGCGTACAGGAGCAGCCGCTGACCAAATGTTATTTGAAAAAACTGTTACCGGTTGGTACGACGTGCGCGTCGGATTCGGTTCAGTCAGGAAAAGGTGTGACAACTTCGCAAAATATTGCGGGTGAGCAACGGTATCAATGTCGAAGGCCGAAACGATAATGTCGTCGTACGGAATTCCTTTGCCGTCGATCACCTTCTTCGTCTCCCCTGCCATGTGATGTAAGTTTGAACCTTTGCCGACGATCTCACCGGACAATCCGTACGGATGAACCGTCGTGATGAAGTCCGCAAATCGATCGGCGTACTTGGCGCGCATCTTTTCAGCGATGAGATGGAAGTTTTCCTGATCGCGTTCTTCTCCCCCCAGAACGACGATCATCCGATCCGTGCGATACGGGCTGCGAAGCAACGATCGAAACGCTTCTTCCACAATCGACTCGTCTTCTTTCACCGTCGGCAACATCACCAAGTGATAAATGCGTTCCCAACCCGCAATCTTCTGCACCTCGGAGTACCAATCAACAGCAAGCGTCTTTCGGTACGAGCGATAGGCTGCCACGACGTGAATGACAAAGTAGTACACGCGCAACATCCAGTAGAGGTCGAAGACGATGATAAAAACGATGCCGACCACCGGCGCGAAGACTGACAACGAAAATGCGGTGATCAAGACGCCCCAGGCAAAAAGACCCGGAATCATTTCCAAAAATCGGTACCGTCCATATTGACCAAAGCGCGTCGCCATAGTTCATTCCATTTTACTATCACCATCCTGAGGCGAACGCCGAAGGACCTCCTAATGACTACCGGAGGCCTCCAGGTAGTGATCCCGAGGTCCTTCGGCGTTCGCCTCAGGATGGGCTGCGAGAGATATCGCGGCCGAGTGCATCTTTTCCACTCACCGTGATTCGCGCGGCATTCGCGTAGACCGGGCGCACCATCTCCGCACTCACCACCTGGCGCAGACCGATGAGTACCGCTCGATCGTCCGCTGCTTGCTCGAGCGTCACACCAAAAATCGGCAGCGATCGGGCGAACGCGAAGGTGTTCACAAACGAAAGACTCGAGCGTAACGCCGTCGCCGATCCTGGGCCAAGCACCGCCACGATGCCGGAAAGATCCTGCACTGCTGCCGCGTGCTCGGTACAAAAGGCATCGATCATCGCCAAGTATTCCTCCGGTCGGACCAGATGCTGCACCGGATCGATAGAAAAACCTGCACGATCGTTCGTGACGATTCCCAATGAAAGGGACGCGATATCAGATCCGTTCACGAACAACATCATAGGTTCGGCAGTTGGTTCCAAAGAATGACGCGCTTTGCATCCAAAATCGTCGCCAAAAAACGATCACCGACGTCCTGACGATAGAGGAACTCTTCTTTGGGCATGGCCGTAAAGTTTACTTCGCGAGCGATGTCACGCTCGAATTCGCGAACTGCCGTCGACAAATCGGCCGCGTCGATCGTACCGACGATAAGGAGGTCGGTTGGGACATCGGCAAGATCCATAAAGCGACCAGTCAACAGAACGAGGTCGATGTCGCCCTTCGAGCGCAGGACCCGAACAACTTCTTGGTTCATCAACACCGCTGCCTTGCGCATGACTGCACGCAAATCCTCAAACAACGGGAATTCGACGTTCGCCCGATAGTATTTTTTCTTCTCCCCTTTGGTTTCCGGTTCATCCTCGCTCGCTTCTGTCGCGATAATTTTTCCTTCTACTTCCAGCACAATTCCCACCTCGACGAGGTTTTTGAGCTCTCGCCGAACGGAATTAAGTTGCGCATCGATACGTCGAGTGAGCTCGCGAACGTAAAACGCACGATCCGCATTCTCCAAAAAGAGGGTGAGCAGTCGGGCGCGGGTGCGTGAACCAAAAAGTTGTTCAATCCGGAACTCATGTGGACTTTGGGGGATAGCCGTCTCGTTGTGATTGTCCATAGGAAGAAGAACGATAGGACTTTTGCCATTTTCGACCAGTTTCGGCGCACGGAGTGATGGCGAGGAAACGTACAAAAAATGTACGTCGACGAGCCAACGAGGCTCCGTAAGCCGAAAATGGGCAAAATGGAAAAGTCCTACTATACTGTACGAGAAGACCCTCTCCCCCGCAACATGGCTCCTACTGCGTATCGTATCAAATCGGCGGAACTCCTGGTGCCGGGCACTAACCCCGAACATTCCAGTATCCGAACCGTCCTTTTGCCCTTACAGGGCGGACAAGGGCATGTGTTTGGGCTTGCCGAACTGAACTACCGCGATAGCGACGTTCGCGACCGTCTCCTGCATATTATTGCCAGCCACCTGGAAGTTCTCCGCTCCGACATGGAAAACGACGGCGGAAATATCCCCCGACGGTTCGAGGCCATGCTCGTTACCGTCAACGCCGATTTAGCACGATTGGCGAGTGGCCACGCTATTCCGATCAAAAAAATGAACGTCCTCGTGGGCGTCATGACGAATAGCCAAGTCTTCTTCAGCGGCCTTGGTGGAAACCACGCACTCTTTTTGCACCGAACCGCCGAACGTCGATACGTCGTGTACGAACTTGATGCCCAGCTCGTTGCCGACGATCTGTCTTGGGAAAAACCACTGGTGACGGTTCTTGATGGCGAACTCCACGCAGGCGACGTCTTTTACATTGCCACTCGCCTTCCCCCTCACGCCTTAACACTCGGCGACCTCCAAGACATTCTCGTCACCCTTCCCCCAAGCGGCGCATTGGAACGCATTGCCCAGTTTGTTCCCCCGGCCACGCGTTTCGGTGGACTTTGTTTTCATGTGAACGAGGATGAGGTTGCTGGACCGCCAAAGAAAGCAAATCCCATGGTGTCGCTGTCGACGTTTGAAGAAACCAAATCGCGCACTGCCGATCTTCTTGGAGAACAGTCGCCAGACGTTCCACAAAAAATTGCCAACCTTGCGGCAAGCATGAAGAAGCAACTGACGACGTACAGCGAAAGCGGTCTTTGGCGCACAATCAAACGATTAGGTCGAGCAATCCTGACCCTGACAGAAAAACTCGTCGCAAAGATTCCAAAGCGAGCAAACACCGCATCGGCAAATCGTGGCCGAACCGGAGCGGCGCGTGGGCGTCTTGATGGCGTTGCCGGCAGACTCGGCGCACTCCGTCATGCTGGCATTACGGCTGTGAATGGTGCCTCTCGAACCACAAAAGTCGTCGGAGTTACCGTCGCCATCGTGGCGCTCATCGCTATCATCAGCATTGCCAATCGCCAAGCAGGACAACGAACTGCCGAGGCAAACGCCGCCTATCAATCGCTCGTCACG
>JBBUEW010000045.1:0-4207 GCA_038078095.1 Patescibacteria group bacterium
CCACCTCCTCAAACCATCGACCTGGGCCTGGATCCGATCGCGTCGTGCTGCCGTTGCGAGTTTTCGCAAAGTACGCGACGCGGACTTGATGCCCCTTTTGTGTGGCGTGATCACGAACCAAGACATCGAAAATCCTATTTTGAGCAACATCATTAACCCGATGTTGAATGGATATTTTGGCTTACTAAAAAGAATTCTCTAGACATCTGTTCATTCGGGATCGATCGAGAACTTTTTTAAGATCTCTCTCATGTTCGGCACCTCGCTGATCGTGGGGTATCGATAATCATCTTTGCTGTACCTCGTGGTGCCGAGCGCGATGGCGGAGAAACCTTGATTGCCGAGGGGAGCGATGGCGTGGTAGACGCCGGCTGGTACTTTGATACGAGCATAACGACCCGTGGTCTCGACCGTGTAATCGGGGAAATCGTATGATTCAGCGGGTTTGTTTTTTCCCAAGATGACGCCGATGGTTTTTTGGAATGTGGGCGAGTCTTGGCGAAAATCGGAGAGGATCCAAAGGGCCGTGCCGCTGACCGTAAAAAAGATCTCGCTAAGCACTGGGTGATAATGACCGCCACGGAGTTTGTTCTTCTCGTTGCTGTAGAAACCGTAGACGTCGAGAATACTTCCACCGTACCAATCCGCATTTTCACTTCCTCCCGGCAGCATGTGAAAGACGCCGCCGCTGTTTTTTTCAAACACGGGCATGAGATCGATGACACATCCCTCGATACCGGTGAGAATGTTATGTTCGGACATATTGATTGAGGAGAAAATCTTCGAGCGCTTCTTGCCATGATCGCATGGGAGGAGTCTTCGTGGAGAGAAGAATCGAATAGGCTGGTTTTTTGACGGTCTGAACGTTCAGCACAGGATCCCGAGGAGCGATCGTGACGGGAAGATTGAGGATAGCTGCGGTTGTGGACGCCCACTCGTACCACGTGCATCCTCCTTCGTTCGCCATGTGGTAAATGCCGGGATTAGGGAAGGTGAAGATGTGGGCTTCGAGGTGGCGAGCCATGTCGTCGACGAACGTTGGTGATGAGACTTCGCTGTTGTTGATATCGAACGTTGGCTTTTCTTTCGCAAGATCGATCACGATCTCGACGAAGCTCCTCTTGGCACCCGGATCGGTTCCGGGAAGGCCGTAGAGACGTGAGGTGCGAATGACGTAGCTGCGGGGATTCTTGGCGAGCACCTCGGTTTCGCCTAAGCGTTTCGATCGAGCGTATGCACTCTCGGGATTTGGAACGTCTGATTCAACATATCCGTCTTGTTGTGTGCCGTCGAAAACGTAGTCGGTGGAAAAGTGTACGACCGGAATGTTTTGCTTCGCCGCCGCAGTAGCGATGAATCCTGGCCCGTATCCGTTGAGGGCATCGGCGAGGTCAGGTTTCGCCTCTGCGCCATTCACATCGTTGTACGCCGCGCAATTCACGATGACATCGACGGGGTGCGCATCGATATACGCTTCGACTACTTCACGATTCGTCAGATCGACCTCTGATCCAGTCGGAGCGAGATACTCGTGATGCGGAAGAACGCGTTGGATTGCAGTACCAAGGCGGCCAGAGGCACCAAAGAGGAGGATACGCATAATGGCCTCATGGTACGATAATCGTTGATAATATGAAACATCCTCGGAAAGGCCCTCCCAAGGCGCTGAAAATTCTTGCTCTTATCGCCGGTGTGCTGGTGATTGGCATTTTTGGTTGGTATGGATATTTCTCGGAGTTTTTTGTTTCTTCGAACGGGGATGGTGAGATTCCGCAAGATTCTGCGTTGTTGCCGTTGGGGTGGGACACGTATGAGACGGATTCGTGGAGTGTGGGATACCCTCGCGATTACGAAGTGCACGAGCGAAATGACGGGGCGGTATGGTTTTTGCCAACCGGAGGGAACGAAAAGAAAACGTACTTTCTTGTGACCGAAGAACAGAAAACGCTGAGTGCGCTAAAGATCGCTCGTGCTGCCGAGGGCTATCCCGACCCCGTCGACCTGGAAATGGCAAACTACCCCGCGACGAAATACGATATCGGACTGAATCGTGTGGAGTATTTTATTTTGTACAAAGATCGGTTGATCGAAATTTTTTCTGATTCGCCGGAAGACGAAACAATCGCCATTATGTTTGCAACGTTCGCGATCAAAGACTAGGTGTGTTGGGGAAATGCTTTTTGATCCACCACCGTTTAAGCACGGGAATCGTCTGCGTTGATAAAAAGAAACCGATCATCGGAATCAACGCTCCTGTGACAGGGCGTGGTGAATCGATGACGAAGAGGGCAATGAGCGCGATGACGTAGGTGAGGATACAGATCGATACAACTCGGAAGCGACTCGTTTCCCATGCTTTGTTCGCTTCAACACGTCGATTGCGTTTCTCGATGTTTTTGAGTGATTGTTGAAGGGATGTTTCGTCATTCATATGTTTATTGTCCCATCGGTAATCGCCAAATGCCCTGAATGCCGTTGACCGCGCCGAAGAAGGTAAGGTTGCGGCCACTGGTATCGGTCCAGATATTCACAATTGTCGCATCGCTCAGGAGCGTGGTCGTTTCCCGTGTTTCGTACCGGTCACGCTCGATGGCGAAGATGCGTGATGAGGTTGCAAGGAGAATTGCACGATCGCTCGGATGCCAGGCGAGGGCGACGAGGGGTTCGCTTTGACGGGTGAGGAGTGTTTTCTCGCCGTTGTGTGGCGTGTACACGACAACTTCGTTTCCATCGCTAGCAGCCAAAATGTTTTCATTACTGCTGGCGGTGATCAGCGCTGTTGGAATGTCGATTTGGGTGACGGATGACGTCGTCAGATCCACAAGGTACGCACGATCTCGACTGTCTTTCAGGATGGCAATATTTTGTTGTCGGAGAATGGTGGTGTAGGTGCTCAGAGGGAGGAGCGTCACGAGTGTATTCGTGGCGCTGGTGCGCATTTCGACGTTTGCACCATTGTCGACGAAGGTGAATTCTGGAAGGAGGTTTGTAACGTTTGCGAGATCGTCGCTGGTGAGTGTTGTGCCAGTATTGACGTCGATTGCTGATGTCACGTCGTCATCAACGGACAAGAGGATGGAGTTTTGATTGTTGTTCAACGTGATCGATGTGATGTCCAGGGAAACGTCGGCGAGTTTTCGTTGGAGGCGCGTAACGGTGTCGTATCGCCACACTTGCGATGGTGTTTCTTCCGCTTCGTGGACGAGGAGGTAAACAAATCGTCCGTCCATACTTCCGGTTACCGATATCGCTTGTTCCTCGAGGAGCAATTCGGGCACGGTGTCGCGGAAAAGAAGGGCGGTGATGTATGTCGTCTGTCCACTTTCGACGGTGACGCGCTGTTGCCATGGTTGATAGCCGTTTCTTGAAAGCAAGACATCGTATTCGCCTGGCATCAGTCGTTGATCAACGAATGGTGTGCGATCGGAGACAAGTGTCCCATTGACCGACACCGTGGCATTGCCGGGAATAGTGGTAATAGCGATCACGCCGGTGTGTTGCACCTTCCACGTGGTGGGGTTGAGACGATAGCCGGCGGTATACAAAACAATCACTGGTGCACCAATGACGAAAATTGAGACAAAAATCAAGAACAAAATGTGACGAATTTTTCGGTGCATAGGGCAATTTTAGCATGAACGAACCCTGTGCTACTATTTCAGACATATGTCTTCTCGTTCCCCTCTTGCAGCACCCCTGCGTGCCTTAGGCGTGGTTTTGGTGGCGTTGGTCTTTGTAGCTGTTGGGTACTCGTTGGGGGTGCACGAATCGGTAAAAACCGTGGTTCCGGAAGGGGAAGGACATGTCCTCAATCAGGATCAGGTGCCCAATTGGGTAGGTGATGACGCAGATTTTGCAACGTTCTGGGACGTCTGGTCATTGGTGCGTTCAGCCTACGTGGATCAGCCGGTTTCTGAAAAGGAGCTGTATTACGGGTCGATTGCTGGCATGGTCGCAGGCTTGCACGATCCATACTCGACGTACTTTACGCCGGAAGACGCGCAAGCGTTCAACGAACAGTTGTCGGGACGATTCTTTGGGATTGGCGCACAGCTCGATCAGAAAGACGGGCAGATTGTGGTGATTGCGCCACTTCCCGGAACGCCGGCGGAGCGACAGGGTATTCGGGCCGAAGATGCGATTCTCACTATCGATGGCACGCCCACCGAAGGGATGTCGCTCGATGAAGCGGTGAGTAAGATTCGGG